>NZ_JBAHUQ010000048.1 GCF_036689865.1 Magnetococcus sp. PR-3 | reverse complement strand
GCACACGATATAAAAAAAGCGTGATGCTTAGGCATCACGCTTTATAGGCAAGCTCACCCTCAGCAAGCTTAGGGTTGCAGCTTGACCGGGTGCGAGCTCTTACGAATCGCTTTGGCAATCTGCTTAGCTAAAGCTTGATCTGAAGGCCGGTCTTCCCAGCCATTCACACCACGCCCTTGCTTTAAGACCACAACTTTAACCGTACCGTAAGGCTTGGTACCAGTGACCAAAATATTCAGACGGTAGCGAACATCTGGACGCTTAGGGTCCACTTTCCAATCGGTAGCAACAAACCCACCATTACCATCCGCAACTTTAATTGGCAGAGCCATGACAACCTGTAATGCACCGGCATAGAGCTTCTCACGGCGGACATCAGCCTCCGTTTTTCCGCCACCACCACCTGCAAGGATGCCCTCTTTCCCACCAAATGAGAATGTGGAGTTACTCGGATCTTGGCCAGCATAGGCATTATCCAGCGCCATGGCACCTTCCTCTTGGGCCTCATCCAGCACTTTTTTCTGACCAAACTTAGCCAATGGATGCTTGTCCACCTTGCTTTGGCCACCCCAAAAACCCGATGAACAACCGTTCAACCCAAGACTCAGGGCCACGAGAAGAGCTAAGGCGTAACGATTTCCCTGCATAACTGAAGACTCCTTGATGTGTTCCACAATTGGCGCACATGATTTTGACGCAAAGATGGGCAAGGTAAAAGGGCTTTTGTGCAGAATCGACTTGAGAGAGAAAACTCTCAAATGACATCAAGCTTTTATCTTAATTTTACAAATCACAAAAAAAAGAAAAAGGAGGGGTTTCCCCCTCCTTCTTCAATCACGCTATCAAGATATGTAGGCTTAAATTAGAAAGCCATCTTGATGGAAGCTTCGATGTAGCCAGCGCTGTCTTCTTCGGTACCGGTGGTGAAGTTAGGACCTTCGTCGAAGGAACCGTATGCACCACCAACCATCAGGGTTGTACCCTTGTCGATTTGGGTAGAAGCGAACAGGGAACCAGCAATGGCGGACTCGAACAGGGCGTCAGCTGCAGTCACAGCGCCGTCACCATTCAGGTCTTCTTCAACCAATGATGCATAGTCTACGTGAGGCTTGATGGTCCAGCCACCAGCTTTGATGCTCAGACCAGCACCGATGCCCCACATGTTGCTGGAAGCGTTGGTGGACTTGGAGTTAGCAGTCAGGTAGCTGTTGCCACCGTCAGCTGCTGCTGCCCAAGTACCCAGCAGATCTGTACCACCGGGGCCGCCCATGTCCCAAGTTGCGGACCAACCCATGTTGTCGTCGGTGATGCTGTTGAAGTCTTCACCAGCATAGAAGCCGTATGCACTCCAACCACCGAAGCCAGTCTTACCCTTCAAGCGCAGAGCAGCCAAGAAGTCGCTCTCTTTGAGCTGGATACCAGCTGCGTCGCCGAAGTAGTCAACACCACCATCATAGATCATGGTTGCGGTGTAGTCGATACCAGCAAGTGCGCCAGAAGCGGTCAGAGCAAGCCAGTTACCTTCAACGTTGGACAGAGCTGCACCAGCACCAGCACCACCGGTGGTTGCGCCGCTACCACCATCCAGAGCTGCGAAGGTCAACTGCAGGTTAACGTCAGCAACTTTACCCAAAACGCTGGCTGCGTATACGTCGATGTCCTTGCTGGAATCGTCCAGATCGTTCGTGGCGTGACCTTCGTCAACCTTAACGTCAGCAGCGATTACAGTTACGTCACCAAAGGACTTAGCTACCAAGAAGGTACCGAAAGCAGTAGCGTCGTGGTTCAGCAGGATTTTGTCGTTCAGAGCGAGGGGCATGTTACCCATCTTCAAAGAAACGCCATAAGCCTCAGTCTCGAACCAAGCTTGCTTAACGGTCAAACCGCCAGAAGCCACAGATGAGTCAGCACCCAAAACGTTGGAGTCAGCACCGTCTACGGAACCGTCAACGAAACGAGCTTTCATGTGAGCGTGGGTCTTCTCGGAAGCCTTGTACTCAGAGGTGATCTCGAGACGGTGCATCCAAGCGTTCTTGTCACCATCGTCGGCGCCGTTGGTTACGAAGTCGCCATCAACCAAACCACCATCCACGGACTGAGCGCGGAACATGTAGTAACCCTTCATGCTGATAGAACCAGCTTCAGCAACAGGAGCGAGTGCAACAGTAGCGAGGGCGGCAGCGCCCAAAACCAGACCTTTTTTCATTTTAACAATCCTTCACAAGATGGTAGGAAAAAATTTAACAGACAGAGCAGTTACTAGCATCTATCGGGCCATCTAATGTGTCCCTTTAGCGATGTTTTCAACGTCTGTCACTTTTTTGCGACATAGTGTTGCTTCACAGCAACAGTGACACGCTTTTATCATGCCACCCCTGCAATTGCAAACAAAAAATCTATCTGCAAAGAAGATATCTTGTTCAGGAAGCTTCACTTAAAAGCATTTCCATCATCTTTTCAAGATCATCCATACTTTCATAGTTCAAAGAGATCTTCCCCTTACCTTTGGCATGGGTGATACTCACTTTCGTATCAAACGACTGGGCAAGTCGTTCCTCCCAGCCAATAATGGCTGGATCTTTTTGCCGACCCTTAGGCTTCTTGGTTGTCGCATCTTTGCTACGCTCATCATTTTCTTCCGCTTCAGCGAGCTGAGCTTCGTTGCGTACCAATGCTTCTGTATCACGTACAGATAATGATTCATCAATGATCTGGTTAGCCACAATGATCATAACCCGAACATTATCCCCTAACCCCAAAAGAGCCCGAGCATGGCCTGCACTTATCTTCTCCTGTTCCAACAGCTCTACAATTGGCTGTGGTAGTTGCAAAAGCCGCAACGCATTGCTCACAGCCATACGGCTTTTGCCGATACGTTCACCAATTTGAGCATGGCTATAGCCAAACTCTTGTAAAAGGCGCTCATAACCCCGTGCGGTCTCTAACGCTGTTAAATCTTCTCGCTGTACATTCTCTAGCAACGCCACCTCTAGGGTACGGTTATCATCCCAGTCTTTAATAATAACTGGAATATCCCCTAATCCTGCATTTTGTGTGGCCCGCCAACGACGCTCCCCAGCAATCAGTTCATAAATGGGTTCACCTTTTTTGGCTCCCGCAACTTTACGAACCAAGATTGGCTGTAAGACACCTTGTTGCTTAATAGAGTCTGTTAAATCCTTGAGCGCATCTTCTTTTAGGATTCTTCGTGGCTGGTAGGGGTTAGGACGGATGGTTTCGACAGGTACGGTACGCACACGATGCTTTTCAGCGGCATCAACAGCATCATCACCTAACAATGCGCCCAAACCTTTACCAAGACTCTTCTTATCACTCATCAACTTGCTCCCATCACAACACCAACCTATTGGTTGATGTTTTTGTATCTATATATAAGGCGTTTCAGACATTGGTTTCTGTTTACGCCGTACCCATTGGATCTAAGGAAAGACGTTGCATAAGTTCATTACCCAACTTTAGGTATGCCTTTGCACCGGACGTATCCGAGCCATACCAAAGCACAGGCCTTGCAAAGCTTGGAGATTCCCCCATACGGACATCCCTTGGAATGACCGATGTACAAACAAGCTCTTCAAAGTGTGTTCTCACCTCATTAGCAACCTGTTTGTTTAGATCTAGATTTTTGTCAAACATGGTTAACACAATCCCCAAAACCTCGAGCTCTGGGTTTAAACGCTTACGAGTTATTTGTAGTGTGCGCCATAACTGGCTTAACCCCTCCAGCGCATAAAACTCACACTGAAGCGGTACCAACACATAATCGACAGCCGTAAGGATATTGACTGTCAACATACCTAATGAAGGGGGGGAATCTAAAATAATGACATCGTAATGATCACCAGCCCCCTGCAGAGCTTCACGTAATTTTGTCTCCCAGCCATCTAGCGTAGCTAACTCCACTTCCACACCACTTAAGTGCGGCGTGGAACTGATAAGCGATAGACCAGGAATAATCGACCGTGCCGCCTGTTTCCAACCACAAGCTCCAATGAGTAAATCGTATAGGTGGTTTTCCTGAGCTGTTTTATCGCCCCCCAAACCTGTGGTTGCGTTGCCTTGAGCATCACAATCCACCAACAAGACACGTTGTTGTGCAGCACAAAGAGCAGCGGCAATATTCACAGCTGTCGTTGTTTTACCAACACCACCTTTTTGATTAACGACACCAACCACTTGGGCCATGTCGATCTCCTTCTTTCATTAATAAAAGTCAAACCCAGAACATGATTTTGCAGTGAAAAACCGTCTTATAGATGATTTTTCACTTTTAAAACTGTGTTCTTTAGTCAGTTTGACAAGTACTTTTCTAAAAAACATGTCGAGCGTACTCGGTTATACTCATACGGTCAAGCTTCGTTCTTCCGAAAATGTTTATTTAACAATCTTTAACGACTACCTTTTGAAAATAATTAGCACTGTAGAGGCTTATTCTTTGTATAACTTCTCCCCTATTAACATGATTAGGATTTCTTTATAACAGGGCAAAAAAACTTTTTACTTAAAATAATGTATCGCTTTATGTCCCATAAACTCATGAATCACCTGATCATTTCACATATTAACCACGCTAAATACACAGCAGAAGTTCAAATATAAAGTGAACATTCTAAACACCATAATGATCAAAGGGAGGTAGCAACGTATTACGTTGAAAGATCGTAATAAAACTCGAATAGACAGTTTAAGAAACGACTCTCACTAAAATGAGACCTTTGAAAAAAGCAACTTCACCTCATCAATTGTCTGCTGAAACGCAAAAACAGTAACCCTTGTCGGCAAATACAGACTGTTCATCATCTTGGATCAGGTCGTTGATACATGATTGAATCGCCAACATTGGCCGAGGTCAGCTCGATGCCCCAAATGCGTTTAGAATCCAGATCCACGGCAGCATGGGCCTTGTAGCCGTAGTGAGGTTTGTTCGCCTTAACTGTCCACTTGGCACCGGGATCCTTGGGTTCGGCTTGCTCGTCATCCTGCTTCTTGGGTGGTGGGCGACGATCCGCTTGAATCAGAGAGGCATCGATAAGCGTTCCTCGTTTAAGTATCAACCCCTTCTCTTCCAGTTGGCGGTTGAATTCCACGAAAAATGGAAGCATTTTATGGCGCTCAATCAAACGTTCCCGGAAACGCTAAATGGTGCTGGCATTGGGAACATCCATGTCGCCACTTAGACCGATAAAATGCTCAAAGGAACGGCGATCTGCAATAGCAAGTTCCAATTCTGGATCGGATAGGGTGAACCACTGTTGAAGCAGAAGAGCCTTGAACATCATTAGAGTAGGAAACGGTGGTGCAGGCCGACTGCTCATCAATCTGGGTTAGTTGTTCCGGTTTGCGCTTGCAACGGTATAAATGTTCAATCTCTCCGAAGCTCACTTGCCGTTCCTGGGACATGGCCACCTCCTGAATGCTCAAATGATGGCTTATTTTAACAAATCAGGCCGCAATCAGGAATTTTGCAAAGGTCTCCATACATAGACTGACAAGAGGCTTTAGGTACTTCATAAATCTTTAATTCTACCCATGGCGTTTCCGCTATACAGAACCTAGAAGCACTCACTCTAGCCTTCAAACAATTCACTTTCCTGATACAACCAGACCATAGGATCTCTTAAAGAACTCTTGCAGACCATACCTGCCTTTGTGCGAGGAGATAGCCCAAAAAACCTTAACGTAGCTTTTTTATTGTTTGCAATAAAACACTGTTCAGCGCTTGCTTCTCTAATATGGTGTGTTTTAATCAGGTGATTTTCGGCTCTTAAGTACATTATCCACATAACAAGGTCTGTTTTTTGTTCTTTTAATACTGCCCCTACCTCTCATTACTTCTTATAGCTTTTATTCCATTTTTGCTTTTTTTAATAATGATGGCCACTTATAAAACACCAGAACACATAGAACAAACACGCATAGCTGTCTAGTTTCCCATGCTTTATTTAAGGGATACATGCAATATGAGACTTATATATATTCAGTAAGCTTTAATTCTAGAACCAGACTTTGTGTATCAATAACGGCTCTAAAGAACCTTTCACGTTCAGCACCAGTCCTTATATAGGCTGTCTATATACTGCATATACTCACTTTCATTTCATATTTCTAACTTTTTGATTAAGTAATGGTCAAATTACACCGGATAATATTCGTAGCTCTTATTTAATTATTTCAAACCTTCTTTAACTAATCTTAAAATCAACCATGCATAAGAATCATAAGAGCAACACAAGACATCGCATCACTCTTTAAAAAACAGTGTTTGATAAAGCCCCTTAACACCACAATGATAAACAGATTGATACATCCATACTCTAAGACTGAGCAGTTACAAGAATACTTCAGAATTTCTGTTTCCAAAAGCCTATGGAATATTGAACACCCCAAACCCATCTTTAGCTAGATAGCATCACAGCATGCAATACTCTCGCAACTTTCCATTTATTAAAATCATTTTATAGTTGAGGCGTGGTTTCTTTAAACTCTAATCCAATACTATCTATAGCAACGGCTCAATAGTGATAGATGCATATTTATGCACCACCTGACTTTACAACTTGATTAAACACCAACCTCAATATTTTACTATTAGCTTAAAGCAAGCACCTATAAGAAGAGACACACGAACTCAACAACAATCCACCAACTATACATAGGTAAAATCACATTCACGTTATCTACCCTATTATAGACTACTCATATCAATGAACCAAAACGAGCGCAGACATATTTGATTTAATGCGCCAAAAGACCACGCTTTGTAAAAAACATTTACACACAATTCAAGGCTGAACCTTATACGTCTGGGTTAGCTGCCATAAAAAACCCAAACGCACATAGTTTAGCCCCTACCCTACCTCAACAAATCATTCACTGAACCATACGCACTCACACCACAACTCATACACACACTTCACAGCCATCAACCACTCAGACAACACCAACAATCCGCCTGCTAAGCAGAAAACTCCCTGGAAAATTTTTTTTACTTTATCATTTTTCTGAACGGAATGGGTGGCTGTGAAATAGCAAGTTAAGGTTTTCGATTCAGGAACCCTCAGTGTTCCACTAACAGAAACCACCTTCATGTTGAACCCATAAGCCAGCCTGCAACGCTTAACAAACGGTTAGCCTGCAACCTAACAACAGCCTCCTTTCTCACCACAGCACAAGTCGCGGCACCAGACACGCCCCCCCCAACCCGACTACCGTATACTTACAACACAGAGTAAGAGATCACAACAATCAGCACTTCAAATCCATATCAACGACCTTGCAGAAAACATTACATTAATATCTTACAAGTCTTAACCAGGCTACCCCCTACCACAGATCGGAAGATAATATCTGCAAAGAGCCTGTGCTGACGACAACTTCCAACAAAACACCAACCTCTCTAGGCTATCAGGGTTAATGCACATTACCTGTTTTTGTAATTCACTAAAATTATATTTTTTATCCCCCCCCTACTCACTCACAAAACTTTGCCCCACACCCAACCAAGCCAACTCGACAGCTATTGACTAAGCTTATACAAACCTAAGCTGCACTCACTCAAGGCCTCGCCAACCAATCGGACCAAACAAATACAATACAAAGCTGGTTTTTAAATATTCCGTTACACCCTTTTTATAAAATTCAATTTAGACCTTAGGCACCCCCTAAAGAAACAGACAAAAAAACTGTAAAGACACCTTTAACAAACTTGAACACTCAAGCACTAACGATTCATTAGGGGCATTCAGACACACTTTCTTTTTCTGAACTTTTCAGCCCACCTACTCTATACCGTAAGCATGGAATACTTTTATAGCCATGACAGCCCTCTCAAACACCTTCACCTCAACCCCACCAATTAAATTTACACATATTGGCCCAACCGACCAACCACACATCACCCACAGAACCCAACCTATATATACTTTCAACATGCTGGTTTATTTGCTTTGCACCCTTTCTTCAACACTCACCCAAGCCTAATCTTTTAAAAAACCCAACAAATCAACCACACAAACATCAGCACAGGAAACCAACAAAAAATAATGGGACATGGTGGGACATGGTGGGACATGGTGGGACATGGTGGGACATGGTGGGACATGGTGGGACATGG
>NZ_JBAHUQ010000047.1 GCF_036689865.1 Magnetococcus sp. PR-3 | reverse complement strand
ATGGTGGGACATGGTGGGACATGGTGGGACATGGTGGGACATGGTGGGACATGGTGGGACATGGTGGGACATGGTGGGACATGGTGGGACATGGTGGGACATGGTGGGACATAGCAGACTGCACAGCTCGCAGTTAATCTTCGAAACTCATTCAGCGCAACAAGAAGGAAAGTTAAACTGCAAATATTGAAAAAACAATCGACACCAACCACTATTTTTTATAACGCAAAACACCCGCTGACCAACCACAAACACTCATCGACAACACCCACAAGCCCTTTCTATTTCTTTCTCAATACAACAACACAGCTCAACCGACCATGAACATCTACCCGCCTTACTTCTTCAACATCATAAAAGTCTGCATATGTAGTTTTTTCGAAGTCAGACAACTCCCTTTCATACTCAGGACCCTTAAGCAAAACAAAAGACGCCCCCGGCTTCAACATCGCATCACCCAACGAAACAAGCTTTGATACGTCAGCTAAGGCGCGTGAAGTAACGACATCAACCGCAGGCATAGCTGCAGGGCAATTACCACCCAACACCTCCCCATAAACCCACACACCATCAAGGTCGAACATGCTTTTTATATGCGTAAGAAAACTAACTTTCTTCTGAACCTTCTCAACCAAATGCATCTCCACCTCCTTATCATCCAAAACCAAAGAAAGTGGAAGGCCGGGAATACCCGCCCCCGTTCCTATATCTGCCACAACCTTACCAGCAACAAACGGAAGCAACACCAAAGACTCAACAATATGTCGAGACCATATGGTTGTCTCAGTACTCTTCCCTATCAGATTAATCCTCTTATTCCACAACAACAACTCTTGAACATAACCAGCAAGGCGCCCTTTAGCACCATCATGCAACTGCAAACCAACTGCATCTACACCAGCTTGAGACAACAACCCATGAACATCCATAACCACCACCTACCGCAAACCAAGATAGATTAAAACATTCACAACCGATGCTGGTGTAACACCTTTTGTATTCACAACATCAGAAACCGTCCTACAACCAGAACCAACCAGACGCGCTCTAACTTCATTAGACAAGCTAGGAACCTTTGACCAATCCATATCACCCGGAATCCGATACTCTTTATATCTCTCTACACGATCCATCTCACTCTTAATTTTACTTTCATATCCACGGTATACCACATCATTTTTAAGAACCTCCAACACACCAGAAGAAGCGGCATCAACCTGAAGAACATCTGCCACAACACTCAAATCACAATCTGTTCTTTTTAAATAGTCCTCAACCACACCGCCGCCAAACTTAATACGCTTCACCATATTCTGCAAACTCGCGTACTGTTTTATTTTCTCCTGATGGCGACTCCAACGCCCACCACCCACCAAACCCAACTCTCGACCCAACTCCGTCAACCTAAAGTCTGCATTATCCTCCCTATGCAGTATCCTCAACTCACTTCTAGACGTAAACATCCGGTAAGGCTCATCCACACCCCTAGTGACCAAATCATCAACCAACAAACCAACATACCCAGACTCTCGCTCGAACCTAAACTTCTCTTTTCCTAAAGATGTTCTGGCAGCATTTAACCCAGCCACCAACCCCTGAACCGCAGCCTCTTCATAACCCGTTGTTCCATTAATTTGACCCGCTAAATACAGACCATCATACGTCTTGACCGCCAGAGAATGATCTAACTCTGTAGGCATCACCATGTCATATTCAATCGCATAACCCGGCCTAACAATCTGGGCCCCGCTCAACCCTTCAATCGACCGAACCATCTCCCACTGAACATCAACAGGCATAGAAGTGGATATACCATTCACATATACTTCATTTGTTGAAACACCCTCAGGCTCTAGAAACACCTGATGCGTATCCCTTCCTTCAAATTTTTTTATTTTATCTTCAATAGACGGGCAGTACCGAGGACCAACACCTTCGATCTGACCTGAATACATCGCGGACCGATGAAGGTTGTTTTGAATGATCTGCTTAGTACGCTTGGTCGTGTTGCCTATCCAGCACGAGACATGAGGCCTACACACCTTATCGTGAATAAACGAAAACGGCGAAGGCGACACATCACCATCCTGCCTCTGCAACGCTTCTACATCAATTGTACGAGCATCTAAACGCGGAGGTGTGCCTGTCTTGAAACGAGCCATTTCTAAATTTAGCGATTTCATGGAAACTGCCAACGGATGACTCTCTTTGTCACCCAAACGCCCAGAAGGAAACTGCCTATCACCAATATGTATCAAACCATCCAAGAATGTACCAGAGGCCAACACAACTGACCTGCACCCATACAACTCACCCCAGTCGGTTTTAACACCAACAACACACTTCCCATCAAAAATAATATCTACAACCTCACACTGACGAAGCTCTAAACCACCCACAACATCTAACTCATGCTTCATGTTTTTTCTGTAATCTGCCTTATCCATCTGCGCACGCGAACCATGAACAGCAGGACCTTTACGCCTATTTAATTTCTTAAACTGAATACCACTCTTGTCTGCGACGACACCCATCAAGCCACCAAGCGCATCCAACTCCTTTACCAAATGCCCCTTACCTATCCCTCCAATTGCTGGATTACATGACATTTGACCAATAGCATCGATAGACTGCGTACAAAGAAGCGTACGACACCCTAAAGAAGCAGCCGCATTCGCAGCCTCACACCCAGCATGGCCAGCGCCAACAACAATCACTTCATAGGTCTGATCAAACATTTACACACCCTCAAAACCATCAAATTCACGCTTTTTTACATGTTTCACGTGAAACACACTTCCATCCAGGTTTCACGTGAAACCCCACCAAAAACACAGTGTTTCACGTGAAACACCCTACTTGCCAACGCAGAAATTGCCAAATATCTCTCCAAGAACATCTTCATAATCTGTCCCGCCTATTAATATGCTTAATTCATCGATAGATTTTGCTAATGGCTCGGCTACTAGCTCTAGCCACTGGTTATTCCTCAATAATTCAATAGCTTCTTCATTTAAATTGCATGCCTTTTGTAAGGCTTCCTGCTGCCTCATAGCCATAACAACAGCACCCTCACCCTGCTCAGGCACATTAGCCATGAGTTGTATAATATGATCAACCACACTGTCTAAACCCACTCCGTTGGTACAGGAGGTTCCACATACTTTGTCACTCGGCCAATCATCAACAGTTGCAGGCATCACCCCACCACTTTGGTCCAACTTGTTCCATACCCACAACGCACGATCGGTTGGTAAACGCGCTAAAAGCTCTTTATCTGCACGCGTAACGCCCTGATCTGCCTCCACCACAAAGACAATGGCATCCGCCCGCTCTACACGCTCCCACGCCCGGTTAATACCAATTTGCTCAACCACATCATCACTCTCTCGCAAACCAGCTGTATCCACCAACACCACTGGCAACCCATGAATGACCAAATTACTCTCGTTGATATCCCGTGTTGTACCCGCAATATCCGTAACAATGGCCCGCTCTTCACCAGAAAGTGCATTAAACAAGCTGGATTTCCCCACATTGGGTCGCCCTACAATGGCTAACTCAAACCCTTCTCGCATTTGCCGACCCAGTTCAGCAGAGCCTAATAAGGTCTTTAATCCTGACTGGACAAAACACAAACGATCCAACAACCCGCCATCCGAATCTGGCTCAATATCTTCATCAGAAAAATCCAATGCCGCTTCCAGGTGGGCATAGGTCAAAACCAAATGTGCCTTTAATTCTGTAATTCGTTCGGATAACGAACCCACCATCTGCCGAGAAGCTTCCCGTGCCGCCCTTAGTGTACTGGCTTCAATAAGGCCCATTAAAGCCTCAGCCTGCACCAAATCCATCTTACCGTTTAGGTACGCACGCTTAGAGAACTCACCGGGATCAGAAGGGCGCACACCGCTGCGTACAAGTATCTCCATAACACGTTTAACAACGACCGGAGAACCATGGCCATGCAGCTCCACCATATCTTCCCCAGTAAAAGAGCGGGGGTTGGGAAAAAACACCACAAGCATATGATCCAGGGGTACCTCTGGCATGTCAGGATCAAGAAAATCTAAACGCTGCATAAGGCGGGGCTGAAAAGCGTTTTCTGACACTTTTGCCCCTTTTGGGGTCACCAGGTGCGGAACAACTTTTGAGAGGATTCCTGGGCCGCTCAGACGCACAACAGCCACACCAGAGGTGCCGGGGGGTGTCCCCATGCCAATAATACAATCCTGCTCATGCAGTTGTGGTGTCCGTAACATCTTCTCGTTCCCTAAAGCCAAGTGTCAGAGCATAACCTTTTGGGGGGCTACAGAAAGCAACCTCACCCCATTAAACCACGAATGGGACCCGAAGTTGCCTCCGGATCCCATTCTTATTTTAGCCGATTCCTCTTTGGGAAGAATCAGATTTTCTCATGTTCCATCTGCTTCATAATGTAGTACTGCTGAGCAATGGAAAGCACGTTGTTCACCAACCAGTAAAGAACCAGACCTGATGGGAACGACAGGAACATCACGGTAAAGATCACCGGCAAGAACAGCATAATCTTTGCCTGCATGGGATCAGATGGAGTGGGATTCAACTTTGTCTGCAGGAACATGGAGGCACCCATGAGCAACGGCAGAACATAGTAGGGATCCATCGCTGAGAGGTCAGGAATCCACAACATAAAGGGTGCGTGGCGCATTTCAACAGAGAGGAACAGCACCTTGTAGAGCGCAAAGAAGACTGGAATCTGAACCAAAATAGGAAGACAGCCCCCCAAAGGATTAACCTTATGGGTTTGATAGAGCTTCATCATCGCTTCATTCATCTTGTTGCGATCACTGCCATGCAGTTTTTTGAGCTCTTCAATCTTAGGCTGTAGCTTCTTCATGGCGTTCATAGAGCGGTAGCTCTTACTCGCCAGAGGATAGAAAACCAGTTTGATACCCAGCGTCAGCAGCACAATGGCGACACCATAGTTCTGAACAACCGAATAGAAGAAGTTAAGAACCTTAACCAAAGGGGCCGCCAGGAAATGGAACCAGCCATAGTCAATGGAACGCTCCAAAGCCAAGCTGCTACCTTCCAGAATATCGATCTCCTTGGGGCCAACAAACAGGTCATACGATGCAGAGAATGACTGGCCAGCAGGTACAATCACACTGTTATCAACCATACCTACCCGGTAGTTGGGGCGGTCATAATCGAAGTAAAAGCGGCGGGGTTGGGCCTGTTGAGGTAGCACGCTGGGTACCATGGCAGCCAGGAAATATTTATCGCTGATACCACTCCAGCCCGCTTTACCATTAACGATGATATCCTCTTCCACAATTTCATCGTAAGCATACTGGTGGCGCTCATCATCCAGAAAAGCCATAGGCCCCTGGAAGTCAGCCATGGCCATCATATTATCTTCTTTGATGATGGGAATACGCTTGAGCTGGCTATAGTGGTGAACCCCTAGGTCTGAACCACTATTGTTGACAATGCGGTCTTCAACTTTGAACAGGTAACTGTCTTCTTGGAAGGTAAACAGCTTTTCAAACACCACGCCGTCACTGTTTTCCCAAACCAATGTGAAAGTACCCTTACCTTCAAGTGTATCTTCACCAACCAGCTTCCACTGGGTATTGACATCAGGTGCCTGCACCGTGCTGCCATTCGCCGGCAGGAAGCTACTTTCCTGATAGAAGGACTCAACAGGGTTAATACCCATGAAGGAAATCGGGTTTCCATCAAGCACATCGGTATGCTTAATGAAATCCATACCCACCAAGCGTCCACCCTTGAGGTTTAGCTTGCCTTTTACCAGGCTGTTTTTAAAGGTCAGCAAACTGGCGGCATCTTCATTAACGGCTTGTTGAATGGTAGCCATCGGTTTGGGGGCACCACTGCTCATACCTGCAACAGGGGGGGCACTGCTATCTTTAGGTTGGGTTGGTACACCAGACGAATTTCCAACCTCAGCTGGATCCGTAGTTTCACCGGCCTGTAGCTGCTGCCCGGTCAACTCTGCAGGAGGATACTTCCAAGCCATATAGAACTGGAAAGCAGTAAGCAGAACAAAGGAGAGTACAATGGCAATGAGTGTGCGCCGATCCATGATTCACCAAGATTGCGAGGTTTAAGGGACGGGGTCATGCCCGCCTGGATGCCAGGGATTGCACCGCAAAATGCGCCGAAAGGCAAGCCAAGATCCTTTTAGAGCCCCATGTTTTTTTAACGCCTCAATGGCGTACTGGGAGCAAGAGGGACTATGACGGCATGAGGGCGGCAAAATGGGTGAGATGAATAGCTGATAAAACCGGACCAGTAAAACAAGCAAACGACCCATAGCAGCGCTCTCAATTCTTCACATCACGCCAATGGGGTTTGAACAGTTTGTTCAACTCCGAAAGCAAGTCACTGTTATTCATGGTCCCTGCACGATGACGGGCAATCAGTACAAAATCCCGTCCATCCGGCAAACGGTAGCGGTTGAGACGAAACAGCTCTCTGGCTAATCGTTTGATACGGTTACGTACATGGGCTTTGCCCACCTTGCGACTAACAGTAAAGCCAATTCTGGGGGCTAGACCGCTGCCATCACGGCTATAAAGCACAAAGGCACGGCTCTGTCTGCGTTTTTGAGCCGCCAGAACCTGACGAAATTGCTTGGCATTAAGCAGACGGGCAGTTTTGGGAAAACCAGCCTGTTGCGGTGCATGCGCGGGTACGTCGTTCAATACAGCCCTCATAGCAGTGGCGCAAAGGGTTCGATCCTACCAGACACAGCAAACCACGAACCGTCAGCAGTTCGTGGTTTGCAAGTATCCATGTGTGCCGAAATAATTCGGCAGCGCGATCCAGATTTACGGAATCAGCGCCTTGCGACCTTTACGACGGCGTGCAGCCAGCACTTTACGGCCATTTTTGGTGGCCATGCGGCTACGGAAACCGTGGGTGCGCTTACGACGAATTTTACTGGGTTGGAAAGTCCGTTTCACGGGTTCCCCTCCTCTTTTCGGGGTTTATCGGAACATGTTCAAACAGCGCTGTGGCGGCGGTATTGTGGGGCTCCCTGCCCGCACCGACACGCCTCCGAAAAGCCCCAAACCCCTCTAGAAAGTGGGGAAGGAACAGGGGGGTGCGCCGTCCTATAAGCACAAGTCGTTTGACGAAAACGCACCATTGTAGCCAAAGTTGCTAAAGGGTCAAGCATTAAATGACCGATAGTACGCGCGCGTTTGTGAATCTTCTATCCATTGAGGCACACCCCATTCCCGAGTACCATGTGATGTTGCGGTTGTGCCGAAGGATCCTTTTTCACACAACCAGAACCTATATGCAGTGATTTTTAAAGGCGTACGCCCCTAGGGCTAGGCGCCCCTGCCCGGCGGGAGGGCACAGAGGGACAATGCAGGATATTTGGTCCAAAGTGATGGACGCAGTGGCCGAGCAGGTCTCGGCACAGGTGTTTGAGGCATGGATACGCCCCCTTAAAGCAGGGGGTGCAATCAATGACGGCCAGTTACAGGTTTTGGCCGTGAACGATTTTTCTGCTGACTGGGTAAAAAAGCGATATGGCGGGTTACTAGAGGATATCTTCAGTGAACAACTGGGTGAGCCAGTTACCCTACTGTTTGCGGCTGACCCAGAGCTGGATAAACCCCAGGCCTCTAAAACTGAAACGGTTGTACCGACCCAAGTGGCCAGTAGCAACGAGGAGGAACAGGAGACATTCCAAAGCGGATTGGATCCCCGTTACACCTTTGACAGCTTTGTGGTCGGTGGCTGTAACCAGTTTGTTCATGCCGCAGCCGCACGGGTAGCCGAGGCACCAGCTGCCGCCTATAACCCCCTGTTTATTCATGGCGGGGTTGGCCTGGGTAAAACCCACGTGATGCAAGCGATTGGCAACCGGGTTTTGGAGATTGACCCCGACAAACGGGTGCTCTACATCTCCTCAGAAAACTTTATGACCCAGTTGATCAACTCCCTACGCTTTAAACGGGTGTTTGATTTTAAGGAGAACTTCCGCTCTGTAGATGTTCTGCTTGTTGATGATATTCAGTTTATTGCGGGTAAGAAGGCGACTCAGGAAGAGTTTTTTCACACCTTTAACGCCCTCTATGAAGCCAAAAAACAGATTGTCATGACCGCCGATAGCTTCCCCCATGAGATTGAGCAGTTGGAGGAACGTCTACGCTCCCGTTTTGGTATGGGGTTGGTCGCAGACATGCAGCCACCAGATCTGGAAACCCGTGTGGCTATTTTGCAGAAAAAAGCAGGCAATGAGGGTATGCGCCTAGCCGATGAAGTGGCCTTTTTTCTGGCGGATGCCGTACAGACCAACGTGCGAGAGCTGGAGGGTGCCTTAATCCGGGTATCTGCTTACGCATCACTGACGGGTAAGCCCATTACCATGGGTCTGGTCAAGGAGTCGCTCAAGGATATTGTACGGGGTCAAGATCGTACGGTAACCGTGGAACAGATTCAAAAAACGGTGGCCAACTACTACAAGGTCAAGGTAACCGACCTTTGCTCCAATAGCCGTTCACGTATCTTCAGTCACCCCAGGCAGGTGGCGATGTATTTGTGTAAACAGCTAACCCAACACAGCTACCCGGAGATTGGGCACCGGTTTGGTGGCCGTGACCATACCACCGTACTGTATGCGGTGGGTCAGGTAGAGAAGAAACAGGGGAAGACCCCGGCCCTGGCCGATGAGTTGGAATCCCTTAAGAGCATGTTGCAAAAATAACCGGCTCCGAACTTACGAGAGCCGGATAAGCACAAGAGTGAGGCACCCATGGAATTTCACGTTAGCCGCGAACCCTTTCTCAAGGCCCTGCAGCGTCTGCAGACAGTGGTGGAGAAACGCAACACCATGCCCGAGCTGGGCAATGCCCTGTTGGAAGCCAGTGAAGAGGGATTAACCCTGACCGCAACCGACCTGGAAGTCTCCATGAAAAGCCGCTGCCCTGCAGAGGTGGAGAACATCGGTTCCATTGCGGTCTCGGCGCGTAAACTTTTTGAAATTGTACGAGAGCTCCCCCAAGACAACCTACGCCTGCGTAGTGAGGCTGGGGAACGCTTGGTCCTAACCTGTGGCCGAGCCCGCTTTACCCTGGTGGGTATTGCCGCGGATAAATTTCCGCCCTTCCCAGAGACAGCCCAAGGACAAAGCTTTACGCTGGATGGCCCACGCTTGGCTGAGATGATCGCCAAGACCCACTTTGCCATGAGCCAGGATGAGACACGCTTTACCCTAAATGGTATTTTACTGCACATGGTGAGTGCGGCCGATGCCAACCAGGAGGGTGAAAATGGCTTAGTCCGTATTGTCGCTACCGATACCCACCGTTTGGCCATGGCCGAAATGGCCCTGGATATCCCTGTGGATGAGAGTGCAGAGCTGATTATTCCCCGTAAAGCGGTGCAGGAGATCCGTAAGCTGGTGGAAGAGGATGAAGAGGCAGTGGATCTGGCCTTGGATGAGAAATTCATACGCATTACCAAGCCAGGCATTGTCTTGACCTCCAAGCTGGTCAGTGGTCGTTTTCCCAACTATCAACGGGTCATCCCCAGTGAAAACCCGCACCTGTTGGAGCTGGAAAAAGAGCCTCTGTTTGGGGTGGTTAAACGGATGATGGTACTCTCTCACGAAAAATCCCGTGGTATCCGTATGGCACTGGCCAATGACCACATAAAAGTGAGCGCTCAAAACCCAGAGCAAGAGGCTGCCGAAGAGGAGATGCCCTGCTCTTTTGCCGGTAAAAATATGACGGTGGGCTTTAATGCCCGCTATCTTCAAGAGATTGTCTCGGTCGCCAATGGCGATACCGTACGTATGAAACTTAGAGATGAAGAGTCACCAGTACTGGTCGAAGAGAACAGTACAACAGGTTATCTCTATGTATTGATGCCCATGCGGGTGTGACGACAGCTCCATGCGATTGGATCGGTTGACGCTGCGGGATTTTCGCAATATTGCCGCAGCAGAACTTGTTTTTGGCCCTGGTTTGAACCTGATTACCGGTCTGAATGGCCACGGCAAAAGCAACCTGCTGGAGGCCATTGGCCTTTTGGCGACTGGCCGTTCCTTTCGGCGTGCCCCATCCGGTGCGTTGCGGCGACATGGTCAACCCTGGTTTCATTTACGGGGAGAGACCACTGCGCGGGAACTGGACCACCGCTTGGAGTTCTTTGGACAAGCGGGCCGCCAGGTGGTCAAAATTAACGGAAAAGCCGCTTCAGCGGCTTCCGCTATGGGGCAAGCTCTCGCAGCCGTAATCGTCACGCCAGACTCTCTACGGTTGGTTCAAGATGGCCCAGGATTACGACGTGGCTTCATGGACTGGGTGGCCTTTACCTGTGGTAGGCAGCAGGGGGCACTGAGCCATGCAGTGGTGGCCAATGACTACCAAAAAGCCCTAAAAGCCCGTAACCGGTTACTGAAACAGCCACGGGTTCAGCCACCAGAGTGGGACGCCTGGGAGGCTCAACTTGCGGCTTTGGGGGCGAAGATGGTGTATAACCGCCACGAGACCCTAACCCGTTTACAACCCCACCTGGACACTATTCTCCAGGATCTGGGTATTGCGGAGCGACTGAGTATCACCCTGAGTTGTCAGCTGGACCGACACAGTAAGGGCTGGACCACGGATGAAACCGAAGCGACCAGCATCTATCGCCGTCTATTGGCTGAGAACCGTGAAGGGGAGCGCCGTAGCGGGGGCACCGGTTATGGCCCACACCGGGATGATCTGATTTTAAAGCTGGATGGCCACCCCCTGGCCCGCTTTGGCTCCCAGGGCCAGCAAAAACGGGCAGCATTGGCGCTTAAACTGGCCGAGGCCGCCCTTTTGGAAGAGCAGCAAGGGGAGCCCCCCCTTATTGTACTGGATGATCCTGCGGCTGAACTGGACAGTGATGGTATGAGCCGTTTGATGCAGCTCTTGGTACAAAAAGGCAGCCAGATTTTTGTGGCCAGTTGCCGGACCGAAATTATCCCCTGGTCTGGGCCTGTTCAACAGCAGTTTGAGGTTGATCAAGGGGTGTTTAAAATTTTTGAAAATTCGCCGTAAATTGTGAGAAAATGGATTGTTTTTAGCCTTTTCAATGTTTCACCCGTTGCCGCAGTTTTTGACCACGGGACCAGAGAGAATGGATGCCATCTCTGGTGGCAGTCACTCAAGAAGAGAGAAGATCACCCATGACCACGGAAAACGCACCTGAAGCCCAGGACGAGAATGTCACCTATGACTCCAGTAATATCAAGGTGCTCAAAGGGCTGGATGCGGTACGCAAGCGTCCCGGCATGTACATCGGTGATACCGATGACGGTACTGGTCTGCACCATATGGTATTTGAGGTGGTGGATAACGCCATCGATGAAGCTCTGGCGGGCCACTGTGACCGGGTGGAGGTGATTCTGCACAGCGATGGTAGCTGCTCAGTCACGGATAACGGACGGGGTATCCCCACCGATATCCATGAAGAGGAGGGACGTAGCGCTGCTGAAGTTATCATGACCGTGCTGCACGCCGGTGGTAAGTTTGACGACAACTCCTATAAAATCTCCGGGGGTTTGCACGGTGTGGGTGTCTCCGTGGTGAACGCCCTGTCAGAGACACTGGAGCTGACCATTAAGCGGTCTGGTGAAGTGCACAAGCAGATCTATCACCTGGGTGAGCCTGAAGAAGCTCTTAAGGTGATTGGTAATACGGGCGAGTCGGGTACAACGGTACGCTTTAAACCCAGTACAGAGATTTTCCACAATGTGTTGGATTTCTCTTTTGACACCCTCTCCCAACGTCTTCGAGAGCTCTCATTCTTGAATGATGGGGTGCGTATTTACATCCACGATGAGCGTGACGACAAGAGCCATGACTTCTTCTACGAAGGGGGCATCCGCTCTTTTGTAGAGCACCTGAATAAGGCCCGTACACCACTGATGGATCCGCCCATCCACTTTAAAGATGAGCGTAATGGGATCTCCGCCGAGGTCTCTTTGCAGTGGAATGATGGCTATCAGGAAAATATCTTCTGCTTTACCAACAATATCCCCCAACGGGATGGTGGTACCCACTTGGCTGGTTTCCGTGGTGCTTTGACGCGTACCATCAACAACTATGCATCCACGAACAACCTTTTGAAAAAAGAGAAGGTATCCATATCAGGAGATGATTGCCGGGAAGGTTTGACGGCGGTGATCTCTGTGAAGGTCCCTGATCCAAAGTTCTCCTCCCAGACCAAAGACAAACTGGTCTCTTCCGAGGTACGGCCGGTTGTTGAAAGTGTGATGTCTGACTCATTGTCCACTTTCTTTGAGGAACATCCTCAAGAGGCCAAGTCCATCATCGCCAAAAGCGTCGAGGCCGCCAACGCTCGTGAAGCCGCCCGTAAGGCCCGTGAATTAACGCGCCGTAAGAGTGCCTTGGAGGTCTCTTCTCTACCCGGTAAATTGGCGGATTGTCAGGAGCGGGACCCCGCCAAGTGCGAACTCTACCTCGTGGAGGGTGATTCTGCTGGAGGCTCTGCCAAACAGGCCCGTGATCGTAAGCATCAAGCGGTTTTGCCACTCAAAGGTAAGATCCTTAATGTAGAGAAAGCTCGCTTTGACAAGATGCTCTCTTCCCAGGAGGTTGGTACGCTAATTACCGCTCTGGGTACCGGTATTGGCCGGGAAGAGTATGATATTGAGAAGCTGCGTTATCACCACATCATCATCATGACTGACGCGGATGTAGATGGTGCGCACATTCGTACACTGCTGTTGACCTTTTTCTACCGTCAAATGCCGGAAATTGTGGAGCGGGGTCACCTCTATATTGCCCAGCCACCTCTCTACCGGGTCGCTAAGGGTAAACAGGAGCAGTATTTGAAGGATGATGATGCGCTCAACCAACTCTTGATGAACTATGGTCTGCATGGGGTTGAAGGTCGTAATGGCGACAAGGTTATGGATGAACAGGCGCTCCTGGAGCTGGTACGGGATGCCGCCAAGTATCGTAAGATGCTGGACCGTTTAGGTCGTCACCATGACGCTTTAGCCTTGGACATTGCCGCCAGTGCCCTGAACATTGATGAGTCCATTTTAAAAGACAAAGCCGCAGCCGGTGCATTGCTGGAGACCTTTACCCAGATGTTGCAGGAGCGTGGGGGTGAAGAGGAGCGTTTACAGGTCTCCTTAATTCACGACCCTGAGACCAGCAGTGAGGTTATTTTGGTCGAACGGGCTGTACATGGCATGTTGCAGTTTACCCGCATCAACTTGGCCATGGTGCACTCAGCAGAGTATGCCACGATGTTAAAGATTGCCATGAGTTATGAGGCACAGATGGGTCATAATGGCCTATTGGTTAAAAATGAAAAAGAGACACCCGCAGGACGTGTTGCAGACTTCCTGGAGCTGGTCTTGACCGAAGGTCGCCGTGGCCTTTCCATTCAGCGTTATAAGGGTTTGGGTGAGATGAACCCTGACCAGTTGTGGGAAACCACCATGGATCCTGATGTGCGTACACTCTTACAGGTACGGGTGGATGATGCGGTGGGGGCCGATGAAGTCTTTACCACATTAATGGGTGATACCGTTGAGCCACGACGGGATTTCATTCAAGAGAATGCTTTGAATGTGACCAATTTGGATGTTTAGGTTGGTACTGTAAAAAACAAATGGATGGGGGCCTTGTGCCCCCATTTTTTATGCCTTTTTGTACGGTTTCATAGCCCCAAAGGATCTTTAACCAAAGCCTTGGCCAACGACATAAGCTGTACACTATTGCCTGTATGCAGGTCCTGGCTATGATCCAATTAAGAGGGATTTTTAAACTTCTCATCACCACTATATTAGCACTATTGTATTTTTGTCTGCCGCTAAAATAAGCCAGTGGATGGGGGTATTATGCCCAAGTTTTTATACATTCTTAAGTTACTTTATATGCTTTTACAATCGCTTATACATTATTATGGCGCAGTAAGATAAACGCTTTTGCCCTTCTATACGGGTCCAGGACTATGATCGGATTAAGGGGGTTTTTAAAGCCACTCATTCCTATTATATGAGCGCTAATGTATACAAACCCATTTTTGATTTTAAAAGAAGGGTCTATGCAAAGAGGTCACACGGCCACCCCTTGAACCACAGTGGACTCTTGGCTCAGAGTATCCCCCCTCCTCATAGGAATGCCTTACTGTAAGTATGGTGGACTGTTCTCTATAGCCTGCCCATGTATCCCCCATATCGCAGATCGCCACCCGCTCAAGAACCAAGCTGCCGTAACCAAAAGTGGTGACTTGGCGCCGGTATAAAAAAGGGCGCGAATAAGATAAAATCAAGCAAAGACACAGGGAAAAAGAGGATACTTAACCATCATCTTATGCCGATGGCCTACAAGCCATAGACCCGCACACGTGTTTAGTATCCAAAGACCAACAACATTAAGCTGGACACCATGACTAGCCGATCTCTTTTATTGCTTATCCTTTTTCTGTTCACCCTACCCTACCCGGCCCAGGCCAATGGTTGGCGTCAGGGTGTGGTTTCCGTCTCCAACCGCTATGCTGCGGAAGCCGCCCTGAATATGCTCAAACAAGGGGGAAATGCCATGGATGCCGCTGCTGTGGCACACTTGGTTTTGGCCGTGACGGAGCCCTATGGTAGCGGTATTGGGGGTGGCAGCTACCTGTTGCATTACGATGCCCAAAATAAATCTGTCCATGCCTGGGATGGACGGGAAGAGATCCCCGCCCATTTTGACCCCAGCAGTTTTTTGGATGCTGAAGGTGACCCGGTACCCTTTCAACAGCGTTCAACAGGGGGGAACCCCGTAGGGGTGCCCGGCTCCCTGGCCCTCCTGGATGGTGCTTTAAAAGCCCATGGGACACGAACTTTGGCTGATGTACTGCAACCGGCCATTCGTCTGGCCCGCCAAGGTTTTACCATCGATGGCCCCTTGGCCCGTGCCATTGAAGGAGAGCAAGGTCGCCTAAGCCAGGATCGTGCTTCAGCGGCTCTATACCTACACCCTGACGGTACCCCCAAGGCTGCGGGAGAGCAGATGGTTAATAGCAACCTGGCCATCACCCTTACCCGTATAGCCCAGGAAGGGGTTGAGACCTTCTATAAAGGGGATATTGCACGGGATATCGCCCATGCTGTGCACAAGCACCCTTCTAACCCTGGTACATTGAGCCAGGATGACCTGGCCAACTACCGAGCCGTTCAGCGTCGCCCGGTCAAGAGTGGATACCGCGGGTTAGAAGTTTATGGCATGCCCCCTTCCAGCAGTGGCGGCCTGACCTTAGGACTGATCCTACACATTTTGGAAGGCACCGACCTGCCCAGTCTGACCTGGGGCTCCCCCACAGCTCTACAACGCTTGGCAGATGCGCAAAACATGGCCTTTGCTGACCGTAACCGCTATATGGCCGACGCCGACTTTGTGCTGGTACCGACCTCTGGTCTATTGGATCGGGGTTATGCCATGCAACGGCGGGAGCTTATGCACCCTTTTAACGCACTGGTCACACCGGTAGCCCCTGGTATACCCCCTGGCTTTGAAGAGGCGCCTATGGCCCCTTCAGAGAGTGAAGAAGGGGCCTCTACAACCCACCTCTCCATTATTGATAAGCAGGGGAACATGGCGGCACTAACAGCCTCTATTGAACGCCGTTTTGGTGCGGCCCTGACTGTGCCGGCACGGGGATTTACCCTCAACAGTGAATTGACCGACTTTTCTCCCCATATCAAAAAGGGCAATCAGCATATTGCCAACCGTCCGGACGCCCTCCGGCGGGCACGACGCTCCGCTTTGGGAGAGGATGCCACAACCATGGGGGGTAAGCGCCCACGCAGCAGTATGACCCCCACACTGGTTCTACGCGGTGGTAAACCCTATCTGGCATTGGGCTCCCCCGGTGGGTCACGGATTATTGGGATTGTGCTAAATGTGCTCACCAACATTGTCGATTTTGAAATGGACCCCCAGTCCGCAGTCTCAGCCGCCCGTATGGTGGCCCGTAACCGTGGTGTGGATCTGGAACCAGGCCTATTTGCAGACCGAGCCAGGGTTGCAGTGTTGGAAGCCAAAGGATTAAAGGTACGTAAAAGCCGCCGTTTTGGTTCCGCTCAGGTGGTACAGATGGCACCTGATGGCCAACTGAGTGGGGGATCTGACCCCCGCCGTGAAGGGGTGGTACTGGGCTATTAGGTAAATAACGGCCAAAAAAAGCCCCTATGGCTAACCATGGGGGCTTTTTATTATGGAATGTCTATCAAGCAGAGTCCTGGTCGTCAGTCGTTCAGAAGCTCGTTTGAGTAGTGGATTCCTGGGATGGCATAAAGGTCTGTATAGCCAAAGAAGCCTCAGCTTCTTCAGGATCAAGCCGAGATTGTCACCAATCCCTGTGAACTAACAGGGTGATACACGACCTGATTACGGATAGGGATTTGAGATGACCCTTTTGATGAAGGGTCCAACCTGGGATCATAGTGACAACTAGGACTGACGCTTGAAAAGCCAGTCAATCTGCCGATCACCAATGCGTGCGATCAGTGAATAACCCATTTTTTCAAGAGTTTCAGAGGCCAAATCAGGTTGGCCATACAGGGCATTCAACTCCATTTTGTTTTCCATAAGTATGACCGGAGAAAATTGCTGAATTGTCCTTTGCGCTCCGATCAATGCGCGTGCTTCGAATCCTTCTACATCTAGCTTCAAAAAGTCACAAGCGGATAGCTGAAAAGAGTCAATGGGGCGGGTGGTGATGTCTCCAGGACCAACAACCCGAGCACAGACGGTACGGGCATCACCACAACTGATCGCAACCGACTCAGTGTCATTGGATAGCGCACAGCGGTGTGGGGTGACGATTTCCTTCATCCCCCAACTCTCGATGTTTTTGCATAGACATGCATATGCTGAAGGGTGAGGTTCAAACGCTTCTACCCGTTTAAAACGGGTGGCCATGACCCGGCTCCAAGAGCCAATATTGGCACCAGCGTCGATGGCCAGCGTCCATCTGTCTACATGGGACAAAGCCTCCTCTAGATGGTGGATTTGGCAACCCCCACGATTTTCAAAAGATTCCCGCGACCGCTGAAGGTGTAGCCCTTCTTTGCAGTCTTCATCTGGAACCCAAAAATCACCAATTTTACGCATGTCTCATTTCCTCTACGTAAGGGTTTGGAAAGTCACTGGTTAGGTGTCCACCAAGTTAAGTCGCATCGCCAAAGATCTCAAACTGTTTGGAGCTTGTAAACACCAAAGCAGAATGTATTTGTTCTCTAAAAAGTAGGCCGCTAAAACGCTGCTTGAAGCGTCGTAGGCCATCGGTAAATTAATCGTGCTGCCACACCAAGGTTCGGAATACCTCTTCAGGCTCTGAAGGAGGCAATGGGACGTAGCAGACCGGAAGCGGCAAATTCAGCCAACTTACGACAAACAAGCCGGTCGGTTTTATTGGTTGAGCTGACGGGTCGAAAAGTACGGCTTGGTGCAGCCACGGTGATAGCCAGCCCTAATCGTACAAAGCACTCGGGCCAAACCATAACCGATTGGTCCAGCTTCCTGGGCAATCATACCCACAGTCACCGGTAGGGATTGAAGCATTTAGAACAATGTAGATGGTTCCGGGGCATGGTCAGATCTGAGTAATACCACGCTCCAGTTCTACTTTTTTTGTACATCCAGGCCGACGTAGACCGTGACTGACCACAGCCATAATCCAAAATGTTGGCAAAAGGGGCTATCTTCTTTTAACCCAAGGCGCCACAAACTCAATCTGTTTCTCCGAAGAGGTTCCATAACGCGGAACAGCTACATGGATTTGGCGATACTGCTCAATCAACCGCTCTTTACGGCTGCTCAAAATAATCCCTCTCGACCAGTTTTACGGTGGAATACACCCAACTGGGCACCAAGCGGCCCATAAAGGGGCCCAACTTAAGTGCATGGATCCATCAATCGGAGACAGGACGGATCACCCCATTGGCCTCTGATAACTGGGAACGTAGTTGATCAGCCTCATGACGGGTGCGGTCCAGCGCCTCTTCCGCACTTTCCAAAGATTCATAGGATACCGTAAGTCGGCTTTTTAGGGATTCAACCCCTGCCGTTTGACCTTTGGTCAGCTTAGTGATGCGCTTTTTAATCTCATAGTAGGCTTTGCGCTCTCTCTCTGTAGAGACCTCAGGATACTCCAGGGACATATCCTGAGCCTTTTTATATTGGGTCCGTGCCTGACGCAGGGGTTTTTCCATATTTTTCAGGGTCAAATCAGCAGAACGCAACTCCTCTTCTAAGTTAGCAAACTCTGCCCGCCGATGGGTGACCTCTTTGAGTAATTGGGTAAAACGCCCCTCTAAATGGGCAATACGGTTATTTAATGCCTCCACATCGGTGGCAAAGGTCATGGCGTCATGATTGGTCTGTAGAGGAACCGTACGGGCATCTTTGGCCTTCGTACGGGACATTTTGACACTGACGTCCAAAGCCTCTTCGTGGGTATCTCCAGAAGCATATACAGGCATAGTAATCAACAGCATAAGCGCTGTTAGGGCAAGGTGACGCATGGGTTTAAGCTCCCCAATTTTAGGCGGTCTAATATCCATTTTCATCACACAAAGACCCAAAAAACAGGGGCTGAGTGACAGGGTGTTTTGGGGATTCTTTGAAAAAAACATGCCAGAGAGGTGTTAACATCCCTGTGGCTTATGCTTTCTTCGGGTTATGATGGGGAATAGATCCACGTTTGTGTGAAGGACCACTCACATCATGACCGTCGACACCGTCCAAAATCTGGTGGTTGAAGCGCTACGCTTGGCCCTGATGATATCAGCGCCCATGCTGCTCACAGCGCTGGTTGTGGGTATCACCATCTCTCTGCTGCAGGCTGTGACGCAGATTCAGGAGATGACGCTGACCTTTATCCCCAAAATTCTGGCCACCTTTGTGGCTCTGATGCTCACCCTGCCCTGGATGATCCAGAAGCTGACGGACTATTTCCGCCATCTTTTCGACACCATCCCGACCCTAATCGGTTAGGGGGTTAGGCGTGGATCCCGCTGCCATGATGGACTTTTTCGGCTTCACCACGGGTGAAGTGGAACGTATGGTCCTCATTATGACCCGCCTAAGTGGGCTCTTTATGGCAGCCCCGTTTTTCTCTCGAAACGTTGGCCCAAGGCGGATTCGGGTTATCCTGCTCATGTGGATTACCGTGGTCTTATACCCCATTGTTCCCCCCTGGCCGGGTGAGGGTAATGGGGATATTATCCGCATGATGTTTACCGGCTTGGTTGAGCTGTTTATCGGGGCGATGGTAGGCATGATTGCCCACTGGGTTTTGGTCTCTGTTCAGGTCGCGGGTACCATGATCGGCTTTGAAATGGGCCTGTCTATGGCCATGGTGATGGACCCAACTTCAGGTGTACAGGAGGGTGTGCTCTCCAACCTGCTCTACCTGCTTGGTCTGATGCTCTTTCTGATTATTGATGGCCACCACTGGCTTTTGGAGGGAATTGCCCGCTCCTTTGTCAGTATGCCACTGGGTAACCCCCTACCCTATGGCGAGTCCATGATCACACTGGTGATACAGGGCATTGTCCATATGTTTGAACTGGCACTGCTGTTGGCCTCTCCGGTCATTGCTGCGGCCAAGTTGCTCTACTTGGGTATGGGCTTGATCAACCGGGCCTCTCCTCAGATCCAGGTCTTTTTCCTGGCTATGCCCATTGCCCAGATGATGGGTTTTCTCATCCTGGGCCTTACTCTTTCCATCTTCGGTCAGCGCCTTATGCGGGAGATGGAACTGTTTATGAACCTTGCCTTCCGGGTGGTCGGGCTTACACCGTAACGCCGACCATGATTCAAGGAGACGAATACCGTGGCTGATGAAGACAAGGAATCCAAAACCGAAGAACCCACCCCCAAACGACTCGCTGACTCCCGTAACAAAGGTCAGGTCGCAACCTCTAAGGAGGTTTCCACCGCCTTATTGATGTTGGCAGCTTTGGGTGCTTTTTTAATGTCGGGTGGGGAGCTGTGGCAAGCGCTGCAAAATAAAATGCGCTTTTTCCTCTCCGGCCAAATTTCTGATGATGTGACCCCCACAGGGGTCAGCTTAATTTTTAATGAAGTCATCAAAGGTGTGGTGCTGGATCTGTCCCCTTTCTTTTTGCTGTTTATTATTGTCGCCATTTTGGCGGGTATTCTTCAGCACGGATGGTTGATCAGCTTTGATCCACTCATGCCCAAAATTTCTAAGATTAATCCGTTACAGGGCATTAAGCGTTTGGTCTCCATACGCTCATTGGTAGACGCCTTAAAATCCGTCATTAAAATTGTGGTGATCAGTATTGCGGTCTATCTGGCCATGCGCGATAACATTGACCAAATTTTGGGTTTGGCTGATACCACCATTGCCGAGTTTACATCTCTAATGCTGAACGATGCATTGGGGATTTTGTGGCGGGTAGCTTTGGCTTTTTTGCTCATTGCTGTATTGGATTTTCTCTATCAAAAACATGAGCATGTTAAAGGCCTGCGGATGAGTAAGCAGGAGATCAAGGATGAGATGAAGCAGATGGAAGGTGACCCTCTGCTCAAAGGTCGTATTCGTCAAATCCAGCGGGAACTGGCCCAAAGCCGTATGATGCAAGAGGTACCCAAGGCCGATGTGGTGATTACCAACCCCACCCATTATGCCTGTGCCTTGCAATATACACCCGGTGAGATGGCGGCCCCTAAATTGATCGCCAAAGGTAAAGGGCCCATTGCTGCCAAAATTCGTGAACTGGCCGATGAAAACAAGATTCCCCGGATCGAAAATCCACCATTGGCCCGGACGCTCTATCGAGATGTGGAGTTGGATCAGTTAATTCCGCCAGAACTGTTTAAAGCTGTGGCTGAAGTGTTGGCGTTTATTTTTAATACTAAAAATAAGGCTGCATAGGTTTCTATTACCATGATAGCCCAATGAATATCATCCATGACCGATGCCGAACTCTATGATCAAGCCCTGCGCTGGCTGGGCCGCCGGGAATATGGCGAAATGGAACTGCGCAAACGCTTATTGACCCTGCCGGAAAGCTCCATGGACGGCATCAATAAGGTGGTTAGTCGACTCATTGAAATGGATTACCTTAGCGATCAACGCTATGCCCAGGCCATGGTCAGAGATCGTGTTAGACGGGGACAAGGTACCCTACGTATCCGCAATGAACTGCGCCAAAAGGGAGTCCCCTCCCCCATTATTGAGTTTGCCATCCAAGAACACGCCCCGAGAGAAGATGCCCAACAAAATGCCCATCAAGCCCTGGCCAAACGCTTTGGAATACAGCCTCCTGAAGATATAAAAGCCCGCAAAAAACGTCATGATTTTCTAGCCAGACGCGGTTTTGATGGCGAAACCATTCGGATGGTTCTTGATGCCTTGGGCTGAAAACCGTATAAACAACCGTTTGGGGTTTTGTTTTTCGCTCCGTTTACACCCATACCATCGTGGTATGGGCCTCTAAGAATGTTGAGTAGGTGAATCAAAGATGACCGGTAATGAGATCCGTAAGCGGTTTATAGAGTTTTTCCAAAAACATGGGCACAGCCATGAGGAATCCTCCAGTCTGGTACCGCGTAACGACCCAACCCTACTCTTTACCAATGCCGGTATGGTCCAATTTAAAAGCCTGTTCCTGGGCGAAGAACACCGAGACTATACCCGTGCGGTAACCTCCCAAAAATGTGTGCGTGCGGGGGGGAAACATAACGATCTGGAAAATGTGGGCCGTACAGCCCGCCACCACACTTTCTTTGAAATGCTGGGTAACTTCTCTTTTGGCGATTATTTTAAAGAGGATGCCATCCGCTTTGGTTGGGACTTTGTGACCAAAGATCTGGGGATTGATGCCACCCGTCTGCTGGTGACCGTCTACAGCAAGGATGATGAAGCCTACGACATTTGGACCCAAAAAATGGGTCTACCCACTGATAAAGTGATCCGTATTCCCACCAATGATAATTTTTGGTCCATGGGAGATACCGGTCCTTGCGGCCCCTGTAGCGAAATATTCTACGACTATGGTCCCTCTATCGCTGGTGGCCCTCCTGGTTCTGAAGATGAAGATGGCGACCGCTTTGTGGAGATCTGGAATCTGGTCTTTATGCAGTATGACCGCAGTGCCGATGGGGAGATGACTCCCCTGCCCAAACCCAGTATTGATACGGGTGCTGGCCTGGAACGTTTGGCCTCGGTTCTACAGGGCAAAACCAATAACTACGATACCGATCTGTTCCAGCCCTTGATCAAATCTGCCGCAAGTCTGGCAGGGGTTGATGAGCACAGTGCCAGTGATGAACAACTGGTCTCGTTACGGGTGATTGCAGATCATATCCGCTCTGTAAGCTTTTTAATTGCTGATGGTGTTCTGCCCTCCAATGAAGGCCGTGGTTATGTTCTACGCCGTATTATGCGCCGCGGTATGCGCCATGGCCGCCTTTTGGGCCTAGAGCAGCCCTTTATGCACAAACTGGTTGAAACCCTGGGTGCATTGATGGGGGATACCTACCCCGAACTGACCGCCCAGCGTAAAACCATTGCCATGGTGATTGAAACCGAGGAAAAGCGTTTTGCCGCAACCCTTGGTACGGGGTTGAAACATCTGGAAGAGGCTGTTTCTGACCTGCGTATGGGGGATGTGTTGGAGGGTAAAACCGTCTTTACCCTTTACGATACCTATGGCTTCCCTGTGGATCTAACAGCCGATATTCTGCGTGACCGGGAAATTGGTGTTGATCAAGAGGGTTTTGAAGCCTGTATGAAAGAGCAGCGGGAACGTGCCCGTGCCGCTTGGTCTGGCAGTGGTGAAGAGAGCCTAGGTGCCCTATACCACCCTCTGTTGGAACGTGTGGGAAGCAGTGAGTTTTTAGGTTATGTGCACGAGTCGGCCTCCGCCAGTGTGGTGGCACTGATCAAGGATGGTGAAGAGGTGGAGTCCCTCAACTCTGGGGATAAAGGCTCCATTGTCTGCAACCAAACCCCCTTCTATGGGGAGTCCGGTGGTCAGGTCGGCGATCGCGGTACCATTGAACTGGCCGACGGTGCCCACTTTGTGGTGACCGATACCCAAAAACCACTGCCTGAACTGATTGTACACCACGGTAAAATGGAACAGGGCACAGCCCGTGTTGGAGATCATGCTGATCTGTCTGTGGATGGTGAGATCCGTCAATCCATCCGTCTACACCACTCAGCCACCCACTTGATGCACCACGCCCTGCGTGAAGTGTTGGGTGATCATGTTAAACAGGCTGGTTCCCACGTTAGTGCCGACCGTCTGCGTCTGGACTTCTCCCACTTCCAAGGTATGACAGAGCAAGAGCTGCGTCAGGTTGAAGATCAGGTCAATGCAGCCATTTTGGATAATGCCAGCCAAGAGACCGCTGTGATGTCTCCCAAAGAGGCTGTGGAAGCTGGTGCCATGGCCCTGTTTGGCGAAAAATATGGCGATGAGGTCCGGGTGGTTCGCATTGGGACCAGTATGGAGTTGTGTGGAGGTACCCATGTCAACCGTAGTGGGGATATGGGGGTCTTTCATATTGTCTCAGAAAGTGCGGTTGCTGCCGGTGTACGGCGTTTGGAAGCAGTTTGTGGAGGTAGAGCACGGGATATCTTCCGTGATGACCAAAACCGCTTAAAAAGCGCTGCAGCCATGCTCAAAACCCAACCAACCAACTTGGCCGAAAGTATTGAACGCTTGATGGCCAAGCAAAAAGAGCTGGAAAAAACACTGGAGAAGATGCAATCGGCTCAGGCTGGTAATCTGGTGGATGATTTGGTTGGTCAGGCGGTAGAGATTAACGGTGTTAAACTGCTGGCTGTCGAGGTCAAAGGGGTTGATGGTAAGGCCCTGAGGGATATGATGGACCAGATTAAGGATAAACTGGCTTCTGGTATCATCCTTTTGGCCCTAGGTGGAGATAAGGTCTCCCTGGTTGCTGGTGTAACCAAAGATCTGGCAGGTAAAACGTTAAAAGCTGGTGATCTGATGAAGTTTGCCGCCCCGATGGTGGGTGGTAAGGGGGGTGGCCGCCCTGATATGGCCCAAGGTGGCGGTACGGATCCTTCAGGTATTCCAGCCATGCTAGAGGCCATTCCCAGCTGGTTACAAGAACAGCTCAGCTGATCTTTAAAGATTAAAAACATAAAAAGGAGCTGAACATGTTGTTCAGCTCCTTTTTTTATAGGGGTTCATACGGTTTATTTAGGGGGGGTTATCGCCACCTTGGGTGCTGCTGGTGTTGTAATGGTTACAGGTGCTTTAAGTGTGGGTAGCTCAGCTTTAATCAAAGGTACAACATGTGTGAGCAGCATGGCAGACTGAGTAGCATATTGCTCCTTGGTAATGGCACCATTGATATAGGCAATACATAGGTTAAACAGACCATCCCTATAGAGCTGTACCCCTTGGGAACGGGTAAAAATAGAACCAATTTGGGAGGCAAAGGCTGACGCCAACTGTGCGGAACCTTTTCCTTGCCCAACAATGTCAGCAGAGGCCATGGCCTGCAAAGTGGAGCTTATGCTGGCTGCTGCATCTGCCGAGGGCTCAGCACACACCCGTTTATCTTTAAGCAGCTGGATCAAAAAGACCCGCCTGTCTGGTGTGGTGGAGAGTGTTCCAGCCGCATATTTTCCCTCCTCTGTTTTAATGACATCCTCAATCACCGGTTTATACCAAATACTTTGACAGCCGGTTAATGCCATACCAAAAAATACCGCTAAAAAAAGCGTGCTTAATTGCCTCATTTTTTCCCCCTAAACGAAATTATTTAGACCTGTTAAAATGATAATAAAATTATATTCGCTATTCAATACATTCAAAGTAATTATATTATCTCTAAAATATTTCATTTATCATTACTTTTTGTCATTGTATATTCCCTAACAAACCCCCTTAATATCGGGCGTTCTTACCCCATTGTTTACGCAACAAGCTTACGTTTA
>NZ_JBAHUQ010000046.1 GCF_036689865.1 Magnetococcus sp. PR-3 | reverse complement strand
ATATCAACCCAGCTTTTTGTGCCATCAGTGGTTATGAACGTCATGAGGTATTGGGTCTGAACCCTGGTTTTTCAAAATCTGACCGCCATGATAGTCAGTTTTATACTCAGATGTGGGAAGATCTCAAAGAGCATGGCTCGTGGAGTGGGGAAATTTGGGATCGACGAAAAAATGGAGAGCTCTACCCTAAACGGCTACGCATCAACACCGTTACCGACTTACAAGGCAACCCTCGTTACTATGTTGGTATTTTTTCAGATATTACCACCGCCAAACAAGCAGAGCAGCGGTTGGAGACACTGGCCTTCCAAGATTCGTTAACCCAACTGCCTAACCGAACGCTGTTTCATGACCGGCTGCAACAAGAGATCCGTAGTAGCCGTCGCCAGCGTAAACAGTTTGCTCTGTTTTTTATAGATCTGGATCTTTTTAAGCGGGTCAATGACACATTTGGCCACTCGGTTGGCGACCAGCTCTTAATTGCTGTTGGGCAAAGGTTAACCCATATGGTGCGTGATAATGATGTGGTAGCCCGTATGGGAGGCGATGAATTTACCATCATTGCCAGTGACATCAAACATGCTGAAGCAGCCGCACAAGTGGCCCAAAAGATCACCCAAAAACTATCCGAACCTGTTGAGCTTAATGGGCGACGTTTGCTTATTGGTGCCAGCGTAGGTATTGCTCTGTACCCGGATGATGGCGATAACCAAGAAGATTTAATGCGCCATGCTGACGCTGCAATGTACCATGCCAAGCAAAAAAGAGAGCGAGGGTTTGCCTTTTTCAACAGTGAAATGGATGCCCAATCCCAACGCCGCATGATGTTGGAAAGCTCACTAGAGCAGGCGTTACAGAACAAGCAGGGCTTGATCTTACACTACCAACCTCAAATAGACCTACCCACCGGAGCCTTAATCGGTGTTGAAGCTTTGGTACGCTGGCAACATCCGACAGAAGGGTTGTTAATGCCCGGCCAGTTCATTGCCATTGCTGAAGAGTCTGGGTTAATCATCCCGATGGGACTACAGTTACTCGAACAAGCTTGTGCTCAACTGCGCCAATGGCGTGACCATGGGCGTATGCCCCCTGAACTGCGTATGTCTGTTAATCTTTCCAGTCATCAAATACGTGGGGAAGTACTTCCAGGCCAGATTGAAGCCCTTCTGGAAACCTATCAACTAGAACCACACTGGTTAGAGCTTGAAATCACTGAAACAGTCATGATGGAAAACGCTCAACAGAGTGTACCCTTGATCAAAGCTCTAAAAGATATTGGGGTGCGCTTGGCCATTGATGATTTTGGTACCGGCTATTCATCCTTAAGCTATTTAAGCCGTTTTGATGTGGATGTGCTAAAGATTGATCGATCTTTTATTCAACCGTTGGGAAGTGACGACCGCTATGCGCTACCCATGGTTAACGGTATTCAGTCCTTAGCCCGGAGTCTTCACTTAGAGGTGGTGGCGGAAGGTGTAGAGACCGACTATCAAGCTGATGTTATGCGGCAACTGGGGTGCCCCATTGGTCAAGGTTATCTCTTTAGCCGACCTGCCGATGCCGCAACCATAGAACAGGAGTGGCGCTGCTAGCCCACACATGGCACTTGTTAACAGCTACGCATTTTTTTTAAGCGTTGGTTTAAAGCTGAGCGGGAGATCCCTAACATGCCAGAGGCAATACCCTGGTTATTGTCTGCCCGGTGCATCGCCTCTTCCACCAAAGCGACCTCTGCCTCTTTCAATGTAGGCAGGTTTCCTTGAACATGGCTAAAGAACCCGTCTTGATCCCCCACGTTTTGAGGAGACTCTATAACCGGTAGCTTGGCTGGTTTGATCGCCGTCCGAAAGCTAGACATTGAAAGTACGCCCCCCTGGTGCCGTGCTACAGCATCCCAAACCAAGGCGCGTAATTCCCGCACATTACCTGGGTAGTCATAAGTGGCCAACAGCGTAAAGAGTTCGTGTGGGGGGGTGGGTGTTTTTTTATCCATCTCTTTGGCGGCCATTTGCAAAAAAGCCGAAACCAGTAGAGGAAGATCCTCTTTGCGCTCTCTCAGAGATGGAATTTGCAAATGGTGAGCTGAAAGTCGAAAGAACAGGTCTGAGCGGAAGGTTTCATCACGCATTTTTGCCTGTAAATTAACATTGGTTGCCACCACAATTCGCGCATTGCTACGCTGAGGCACATCAGAACCCAGTGGATAGTATTGGCCCTCTTGCAGCAACCTTAGTAATTTAACCTGATCAACAATATTCAGATCACCAATTTCATCCAGAAACAGTGTGCCCCCTTCAGCTTGGTGGATAAGACCAGAACGTACAGAGTCTGCACTGGAAAAAGCGCCCTTTTTATGACCAAACAGGGTATCTGAAAAAAGATCACCTGCCATGCCTGCCACATTTACGGCCACAAACTGCCCAGCACGCTCGGTTAAGTTGTGTACTGCACGGGCGACCAGCTCTTTTCCGGTACCTGTTTCACCGGTGATCAGAACCGGTTCATTAGACTTGGCAACAGCTTCCGCATACCGAAACAGGGCAAGCATTTTATTGCTCTGGGTAATAATTCCTTCAAAAGCCTGTTGATGCTCGACCCCATCAGCCAACATATGATGACGTAAGGTATCAAGCTGATGCCGAAGGCTGTACATCTCTTGCGCACGTTTAACCGCAGAGACAAAGCGCGTCTCTTCGACCGGCTTAAGCAGATAGTCAAACGCCCCTTCTTTCATGCAGCGGATGGCAACTTCCACTTCCTCCAGTGCTGTCATGACAATAACGGGAATTTCAGGGTAGTGTTTTTTAACCTCAATGAGCAGATCAATACCACTGATTTGTGGCATCATGAGATCCACCACCACCACAGCAGCCCCTTCTTGGGCAATACGCCCAATCAGTTGCCGACCATCCTCCAAGGTCTCAACCTGGGTAATACCATGACTACGCAGGGTAATACGAGAAGCCAAAAGAATATCAACTTCATCATCCACCAAAAAAGTAGGAGGAATGGCCACTGGGTGGCTTTGGGTCATGAGATGCCCTTTTTATTGGTGGGGAGTTCAATGCGCACCAGGGTGCCTTGACCAGGCTCTGACTCAAAAGAGAGCTCGCCACCATGATCACGTAAGATCCGAGAGGTGATGGAGAGACCAAGCCCTGTCCCCCCTTGCTCCTGACGGGTGGTAAAGAAGGGTTCACAAACCCGCTTCATCTGATCCTCCTGCATACCATCCCCACTATCCTGCACCAAAATAACAAGCCGTTCGTTACTCTCCATCACCCCACCATGGATCTGCAAGGTCCCCCCCTGCTCCCGCATGGCTTCAAGGGCATTACTGATCACATTTCCCAGTACCTGTTCCAGCTGTAGCTGAACCCCTGAGATCATTGGCAGGTCACCAGCAATCGCCAAATCTACTGTAATACCATAACGGTTTAGAAGGTGTTCATGGATAGAGAGCGCCTCTTCCACCACCTCCAACATATTCACCGGCTGCAAAGCAACTTCGGCATCTCTTCTATTCTGTTTGAGTGACGAGACGATCTCTTTAATGCGGTTGGAGTTTTTACCGATGCCATCCAGCAGTTTAGGCATCTCTTCTTGGACTTCCTCAAAGGGTATTCCACCAAGATCATAGCTACCATTTTCCTCGGCATAAGCTTTTAGAATAGGTTGAGCATCCCGCCATGCCTTATTGATAAAAGCAGCATTAAATTGAATCGCATTATTGGGATTATTGATCTCATGGGCCACAGAACTGGCCAACACACCGATGGTCACCAAGTGGGCATTGCGCACCATGCGGGTAAGCATGCTACGTCGTTCGGTCATATCACGAATGATCAAAAGCAGATCAGAAGGGCCATCGTTGACAGTATTGCTTGGTAGAATTTGAGCCTCCCACCAACTGGCTTCCCCAATGGCTAATGTTACGGTTTGGGCTTTTTGCTGGCCTCTGGCTAATGAGATGGCACGGGCCATACGCTTTGCTGTTGAAGTGGGTAGTTGTGCGGTTAGAGAGTCACCAACTTCCAAAGCTTGAGGTAGTGGTAGAGCACCCGCCCGATTGATAAAACGAATGGCATTTTCACCGTTGAGTGAAATGATCACATCAGGCGTATAGGTTAACAGGTTGCGCAGAGTCTCTTCCGAACTGGAAAGAGCTTTTTCCACCACAGAGCGGGCCGTCATTTCTGACTGTAACCGTTCATTGAGCTCAGAGAGCTGAGCTGTACGCTGTACAACACGCTCCTCTAGAAGATCCCGGCTTCGCTGGAGATCCGCTTTTTGGCGCTCAATAACTTTACCTTGTTGATCAAGCGCAAGAAAAACGGAAACCTTGCCACGGAGAATCGCAGGTTCAAAGGGTTTGAGCATATAATCCACAGCACCCAGATAATAGCCCTTAAAGATATGGCTTTCATCCTTATGCACGGCGGAGATAAATATGATGGGAATACGTTTAGTGCGTTGGACATTGGACATTAAATCCACCACCTCAAAACCACTCAGGTCAGGTAGGTGAACATCCATAATAACCAGCGCAAAAGGTCCATCTAAAAGCAAACTTAGGGCTTCATTTCCACTGCGTGCAGTGACCAGCTCAGCTTCTAAATCACGGAGCGTCTCTTCAATGGTTAGAATATTTTCCGGCCGGTCATCCACAATCAGGATGCGCGGCTTCTCTTCCATATAGGTCGACTCGTCCATGGCCTCTCCGAATGTTGAACAGATATAGAGCACCTGTGCACAGCACAGCCTATATTTGTAACATTGATAGATACCAAGTTGCCTGGAGTTAAAAAAAAATTCAAGCTCCATATGATAAGAGAGAAAAAACTGCAAAAACAGCAGAGTAGCTGATTAAAGATAAGGGTTCTTAATGGATGCTCTTGATCGAGCATTGGCAAGGATATGTCATGCACATATTTTTACGGTGTATTTCCGTTTGATCCATACTTACTGGTCACGTCCCAGTTCTTTAACAAAGCGGTAACCGGCACCGCGCAGGGTTTCAATATATTGCCCTGCCACCCCCAGTTTTTGGCGCAAACGTTTTACATGGGTATCAATGGTACGGGTTTGTACCGCGGCGGAGAGACCCCAAACTTCATCCAATAGAAAATCGCGGGTTAACAAACGCCCTCGGTTTTCCAAAAAAGCCACCAGCAGTTTAAATTCCATAAAGGTTAACTGTATTTCTTGACCTGTTACCCACACTTGGTGTGCAGTCTGATCCACCTTTAAAGGGCCAAAACAGAGATCTTCCACGGGTAAGTCTGGTGCGGAGACAACATGGGCACGGCGCAGTATGGCTTTAACACGTAAAAGCAGCTCACGCATGCTAAATGGCTTGGTCACATAGTCATCCGCCCCCATATCAAAGCCCATCTCCTGATCTTCACTCTCTCCACGGGCTGTCAGCATAATAATGGGAATTTTTCGGGTACCCTCCCGACTGCGTAGGGTTTTACACACATCAAAACCTGAGATACCGGGTAACATAACATCCAGTACGATCAGATCTGGCCCTGGTTTTTGCGAGACCAGACGCACAGCTTCACGACCATTGGTGGTTGTCATTGTATCAAACCCGGATTGGTTGAAATTATATTCAAGCGTCCGCAACAGGTCGGTCTCATCTTCAACAATTAAAATCCGTTCAGACATGACTGATACCACCCCATAGTGTGCCTTGTAATCAAATGTACAGCGCGTAATCCCATCTTTAACGGCGTGAAGGGATGAACCCTTTTGACATGTGTCACAGACCCTTGGCTACGTCAAAAACACCTTTGCAGTATGTTTTTCCGTAGTATTCATCTCATCACAACGCAAGGCGCATGTGCGTCGCATTTTATTCATCTCTTTCATGGTTTACTCACATACACGTCAAATAAAAACCTGCACCTATCCATGAACTTTTTCTATAAATCCTTCCCAAACCTAGGTACGCAGCCCACACTGCTAAAAAAACCTATCCCATCAGCAGTCAGCTGCTATTTGGATGGTCTGTATTATGATCTCAGTCAACCTAAAGCTCTGAGCCCACCATGAACCGTTTTAAGGCATTACAAACCCTACTTTTTCCACTGCTTATTTTAGCGGGTGGTGCCATGGCGATCCGCTATATCGGAACCATGGATCCGTTACCGGCCACACCTGTCTCCATGCAGGCGAGGCCAAACATTCAAGTACAAGCCATCCAGCCTGCATGGCACGCCCCTAAAATGACACTCACAGGAGAAGTTTACCCCAGCCGTCAATTACGTTTAATGCCACGTATTGCAGGGCGTGTGGTGGAGGTTCACCCCAATCTGATTTTAGGGGGCACGGTAAAAAAAGGGGCGTTATTGGTTCGATTAGAGGATCAAGAGGCCAAACGACATATCAAACTGCTGGCTAGCCGTGCGCGTACTGCGGAACTGGAGTTGGAAATTGAAGCAGGTCGGCAAAAACTCGCCAAGCAGGACTGGGCGGTTTTGCGCCGGGGTGACAGCAAGCAGGCCAGTGACCTGGCACTAAGACTTCCCCATCTAGGGGTTGCTCGACAAAAGCTGGCAACCGCACGTATTGAACATGAGCAGGCTAAAAGAGAGCATCGTTATACCCTGCTCTTTGCCCCTTTTGATGCATTGGTGGTCAGCAAAGATGTGGCGATGGGGCAATGGCTTGTTGCAGGGCAAGAGATTGCTCGTTTGATTGCCAGTGATCATTTTTTAGTGCATTTAAGTATGGCTCAACCTCAGTTTTCACTACTGAACCATAAGAAAATTCAACAAGGTAAAGGGCCAAAACTATTTTTGCGTCCCAGTACCAATATGCAAGTGCCAGCAACGGTGGCACAGCTCACAGGGGTTTTAGGTGAGTTGCAAACCACAACGCGGCGTTTGACGCTATTGGCCAAGCTGGATAACCCGATGATGAGCCGTGGCTTGCCACTGTTACCTGGCAGTTTTGTTCATGCCCAATTAACAGGCTCTCCTCAACCACATATCTATGCCATCCCAACGCAAGCAACCGAGGATGGCAACCGGATATGGACAGTCCAAAACCAAGCATTAAAATCCTATACCATAGAACCTATGTGGGAAGATCAAGGGGTGTTGTATGTCCGCATACCTCAGTCTGATCAGCGTCATCTTAACCTGGTGGTAAGCCCTCTTTCACTACCCGTTGACGGGCAACCCGTCACCCTTACTGAACAGCAGCCCCGCACCAAGCCAAGCGGAGCCAAATAACCATGATGCCCAACCGTCCACAACCCGTTCATGAACGATCCACACAGACAACACCCCATGGGCCCATTGCCTGGATGGTCCATAATCCTGTGGCTGCCAACCTATTCATGGTGGTTGTGATTGTTGGGGGCCTGTTGGGTTTGTTGGAAAGTAAGCAGGAAATTTTTCCTGAATTTGACCTGGATCGGGTCGTGATCACGGTGGACTATCCCGGCGCGAGCCCTTTAGAAGTTGAACAAGGCATTGTGCTTGCGGTTGAGGAGGTGGTTCAGGGGTTAGATGGGATCAAAAGTGTCTCTTCTAACGCAGCAGAGGGGCAAGCGCGTATCAGTCTTGAACTGCAACGAGATGTCGATGGTGACCGCATCCTCAATGATGTTCAGAGTGAAGTGAACCGAATTACCACCTTCCCACAGGAATCAGAAAGGCCGGTGGTTAAGCGTGTGGTCAATAAACGTCATGTTATTGATCTTATTCTCTCAGCCCATATTCCTATGGCAGACCTGCAACCGGTTGCAGAACGGGCCAGACAAGATCTTTTACGTATTCCTGGCATTACACAGGTTGAGCTGAGTGGACTACCTGACCCTGAGATCCATGTTGAAATGCATAGAGAACAGTTGGAATCTCTAGGACTGACGTTAAACGATGTTGCCATACGTATTGGTCAATCAAGCTTAGAGCGGCCAGCCGGTACATTAAAGAACCAAGCAGGGGATACCCTGATACGCGTGAACGAGCGCAGACGACAAGGAAGTAAACTAAAAGATCTGGTTATTGTTGAAGATACCCGGGGAGCAGCCGTACGCTTAGGTGATATTGCCACCATCCGTGATGCGTACCGCGAAGATGAAGAAAAAGCCTACTACTTCAACAGTACGCCAGCACTGCGCTTAACCGCTTATCGTGTTGGGAAAGAGACCCCGACAGGGGTTAGTGATCGTGTTAAAGCTTATGCAGAGCAGCTCAGGCAAACCTTGCCTCAAACCATTCATGTCGACACCTGGAAAGATAATTCAGAAATTTTAAAGGGCCGTATTCAACTACTGTTAAAAAATGCTGGGCTGGGTTTGATACTGGTCTTGATCATCCTTGCCGTGTTTCTCAATCTGCGCCTGGCTGCCTGGGTTGCGGTAGGTATCCCCTTCTCATTTCTAGGGGCCTTTGTGCTTATGCCAGGGGCTGATCTCTCCATCAACATGGTCACCCTCTTTGCCTTCATTGTGACATTAGGGTTGGTGGTGGATGATGCCATTGTCGTTGGTGAAAACATCTACGCTCAAATGCAGCGCGGTGTGCCGACAACAGGCGCAGCCATAACTGGAACACGGCAGATCGCAACCCCAGTTACTTTTTCAATACTGACCACGGTGGCAGCTTTTATGCCGCTGTTTTTTGTACCCGGTACGCTGGGTAAAATTTTTATGCTGATCCCAGCCATTGTCGTATTGGTACTGCTTTTTTCTTTGCTCGAATCCTTTTATGTTTTGCCTGCTCATTTAGCCCATACCGCAGGGTTAGATATTCAAAAACTCCGTCAAGCCAGTCGCAAAGGCATGGGGCGTGCCCTACAGCGCTTTACCTTGGGCTATTACCGGCCCATTCTGCTCTTCTCTCTCCGGCACCGCTGGAGTGTCATTACCTTCTCCATGGTTCTATTAGCACTTTCCATCGCTTTGGTTAAAAGTGGTACCGTACCTTTTAACTTTTTCCCAAAAGTCGAGGATGATGATGTCCGGGCTAGTATGCGTTTGGCCCACGACGCACCTTATAATCAAACCCTCGCCATGCAAAAAAAGCTGGAGCATGCCGCCCGGAAAGCTGCAGAACATTTAGGGGATCCCTCATTAATTGATGGCATGTTTACCCGTGTGGGAGAAGCTGTTCGGACTGGCGGTCATGGCTCTCCCCGCCCCAGCAGTGGTAGCCACCTCGTGGCCATGGAGCTGCATTTAAAGGATATTGCCAAGACAGGGGTGAGTGCCTCACAGTTTGCCACGGCGTGGCGTCAAGCCATGACCCCCCTACCCCCTGAGATTGAAGGGCTGAGTTTTCATTACAATATTGGGCCTGGTGCTGGGGCCGATGTCGACGTGGAACTGTCTCATCCTGATCTACGCATGTTGGAGCAGGCTGCCCAACAGTTAGAACAGCACATGCGTCGTATGGATCAACTGGTTAATGTCGAAAGTGGGTTTTCAGTTGGTAAACCGCAGCTGGATTTTACCTTAACCCCCTTGGCAACCAATTATGGCATTACCGCCAATGATGTTGCCAATCAACTACGCGATGCCATTTATGGGGCCGAAGCGGTGCGTGAACAACGTAATCGCCATGAAATGCGCATTATGGTGCGTTTTCCCAGTCATCAGCGACGCAATGAATTGGATCTTAAAAAGCTCTTGATACACACCCCACAAGGGGAGATGGTCCCCCTACCCCATGTGGCGACTTTTAAGAGAAGTACCGCCCCGACCACCATTGTGCGGGAGGGCAGTATACGGGTAATTAATGTCTCCGGGGAGTTGGCGCCGGGGGTTCGAGACCCCCGCAAAGCCATGAAACAATTAAATTCAAATATTATTCCGGCTTTAAAAGCAGCTTTTCCTGCCCTTAAGAGCCGCTATGTGGGGGCCAAAAGAGAAAATGATGATACCTTTACAGTTTTACGTCACTACTACCTGCTTGCCTTGGTGGTGATCTATGCCTTATTGGCCATCCCTTTTGCCAGTTACCGCCAACCCTTAATCATCATGTCGGTTATCCCCATGGGCTTTGTGGGTGCTGTCGCCGGGCACATGGTCATGGATTATGGTATGAGCTTGGTCAGTATTTTGGGAATCATTGCACTTTCCGGTGTTGTGGTGAACGATTCATTAATTCTGATACATGGTGCTAACCGTGCACGGGATACCGGATTAACCCCCTATAAAGCCGTCATACATGCCGGTATTAGCCGCCTGAGGCCGATCTTATTAACCTCACTGACAACCTTCGTGGGGCTGGCACCCATGATTTTTGAAACGTCCGTACAGGCCCGCTTCCTTATCCCCATGGCTTTAAGTTTGGGGTTTGGGGTACTCTTCGCCACCTTTGTGGTCCTGATTTTAGTACCCGTTCTCTATTTATTATTAACCCCTCGTTCTTGCGAATAAAGTTAAATCAGACCCACGTTATGAGTGGGTAAAAAAAATCGGTTTTAAATAAAGCGTATATGTCTGTCGAGTTCTCCGTGCAAAAGCCTGGAAAATCTCCTATAATTAGCGCGTTTTTTTTCGATAGTTGTGTACTTTCCATAGCAATTCTTACGATTACATCTAATGGTGCTTCACCCTAGATTTGTAGGATAAGCTTGAAGCTATACTGAAATCAGAGTGCTTACGTGATGCTAAATTTTCGTAGTATTGGAACCCGGATTCTTGTCCTGGTTGGGCTTGCTGTCCTGGTTGGACTGGTTGTGCAGATGTTCTTTTTTCTGCGTCACCAGGAGAATACCATTATGGACCAGAATGAACGCACCATGCGTATTCTGGTTCAGTCTGTCAGTCAATCTTTGCAGACCGTTATGCTCTCAGGACAGGCCGATGAGGCCCAGCAGTATGCCTTGGACCTTGGTGAGGTTTCAGGGATTACAGATTTCCGCATTTATCGTTTAGATGGAAAGCCTGCATTTGAGGATAATCAGACCATCCATAACGTGAATAAAAAATTGGATGATCCAGAAGCCTTTAGCCTGGAGGAAGAACGAAAGGGCTCTGATTCTCGTGATACCATAACGCCTGCCTACATCGATAAAATTGTACAAAAAGCGCAGTTGGCCGAGTACATGGACGATGAGAAAACAGGGGATCAAACCCTCGTTTATTGGTCGCGTATTGATACCAATGACTCTTGTCAGTCTTGCCATGTTGAAGGGGAAAAAGCGCGGGGTGTGCTGCGATTGACTACCACCCTCAATGCTGTTCAGCAAGATATCTACAATACCCGTTATTGGGCTATTGTGATCATGATCACTGCATTGCTGGTTATCTTTGTTCTCACCTACCTGCTCATCCACAGTTCGGTTGTACGTCCCATTAAAGAGGTCAGCCATGCTATGGACCGTATGGCAGAGGGTGATTGGGCGCAGAATGTTCCTGAAGATGGGCACGATGAACTTTCCAATATGGCCCGCACCTTTAATCGAATGATTGGTGAGCTGCAAAGTACCTATACTGGCCTTGAAAGTGAGCAGAACAAACTTCAAACCATTATACGAAGCGCCAAAGAGGGGATGATTGTTACCAACCCTGATGGTGAGGTTGTCCTGGTTAACCCCTCTGCTGAACGTATTTTGGAAAAAACCGACCAAGAGATTCGTCAACAGGGCTTTAATTATATAATTGATGATCCTGACTATATTCGAACCTTCTTGGAGAGCAGTGGCTTTGAGATGCCAGAGACGGTCGTTTATAAGCAAAAAGTGCTTAATCTTTATGTTCGTTCGATCAAGGATGACCATGGTGAGCCTATTGGCTCAGCAGCACTTATCCGCGATGTCACTGAAGAGAAACGTCTGGAACAAAAACTCCGTGAACTCTCGACAACGGATGGCTTAACCAAACTGATTAACCGCCGTCGTATGGATGAGTTGCTTGAAGAAGAGTTGCAAAGGGCGGTGCGCTACGGCTTAAACCTCAGCTTGCTACTGCTGGATGTTGACCACTTTAAAAAGTTTAACGACACCTACGGCCATGAGCAGGGAGACCGGGTCCTTATTGCACTGGGCGCTGAGATGAAATCTTACTTCCGTAATATTGATTATCCCTGCCGTTATGGTGGTGAAGAGTTCTGTGTCATCCTGCCAAACACAGACCCAGAAGGTGCCGTCAAAGTAGCAGACCGTCTACGGGAACGTGTTGCAGAAAAAGAGGTGGATGGCCTTAAGGTAACCATCAGTATTGGCGTGGCCACCTATCCTGACCTACAGATCACCCAGCCGGATGCGATGATTCGTGCGGCTGATGGCGCACTGTATGAAGCGAAAAAACGGGGTAGAAACCAAGTGGTTTATGCCTCTGAAGAGGGCCAATGCCATACCTAACAGGGTGCGAGCTTTGGCGTAATAACTAAAAAAGGGAGACCAAATGGTCTCCCTTTTTTAATATTCTCTCGCCCCACTAACTTTTATGTTAACGGATCGTATCCCCAATAGTTTACCCAGCGCTGCAATGGCTGCTTAAACATATTCAAATGCCCCTTATACCTAAGCCATCGGTAGCGTGCATGTTGATAGATGGGTTGTGTCACCTGATGGTTGCTTGGTGTCGTGATATGACCACGCTGAAGGGCGTGATTATGATGATCTAGGACCTCTGCATGCCAGGGAAGCTGTAAATAAGAAAAGAGGGCTTTGAGCTGCGCTTCACGATCCGTTACCACATCTTCATAGCGAATCACATGAGCATTTAGATCAAAGATTTTCTCGGCGCGCACCCACAGGTCCATCACCTGATCATAGAAGGCTGCGGTCGTCGAAAGATGATGAAACTGGGCCATGGATGCGTTGTATCTAAAATCCTGCATAAACGCACTCAAACAGACATCATAAGGGTGCCGTAAAGCCAGTATCAGCTTGGCATTTGGAAACAACTGCATGATCAAAGGGAGATAGATAATGTTTAACGGCATTTTATCCAGCACCTGGCACCCATCTGTTCGATCCAGGTATTTGGCCACAGTCTGCCAATAACAGTCTCGGGCCTCTATCCGTACAGCTTCAGAAAGCTGATCCAGCTCTTTCCACTGAATGGTATGGTGCTTTTTAAGATGTTTAAGCACGGTGGAAAGGGTGGGCATCTCCATCATCGACTCAATCTTGGGATGCGCATCCAGCATCGTCTCCAATAAGGTTGTTCCCGAACGTGGAAAACCAATGAGAAAAATGGGAGAGGCCTCAGTTGTCGGCCCATCATCTGCCCGCACCATCCCCTCCATCTCATTAGACATGCTTTCTAATAAGGCGGGAAAACGATTAGCCTCTCTCATTTGGGCAGGTGTAAGCAGATCTTTTGTTAATTTATGCCCTTGTGTGAACGCTTCTAAAGCTGCTGAAGGCTCCTGAAGCGCATCAAAAATCAACCCTTCGTCAAATGCCAACTCCTTCAAGGTCACTTGATCGAGCGGTAGCGCTTTTAGTCGTTCAACGTCCACCAAGGCATCATCATAGCGTTTATCTCGTCGGGCCAAACGGATATTGACCATGTGCAGTATGGGCAAGCCAGGGGCAAGCTGTAAGGCTTTATCCAGCGCTTTTTGGGCCTCCTCCAAACGGTTTAAACGTTCCAAGGTAACCGCCAGATTGACCCAGCCCTCTTTATTTTCTGGCTCCAACATTAACGCCAACTCATAGCACTCAGCTGCATTTTCCAGATCCCCAAGATCCTTAAAGGCAATGCCTTTGTGGATAATCCCCATCACATGCCTAGGAGCAACCTGTAGCAGTTGTTCAAAGCTTTCTATAGCCTCTTCAATCTGTTCTTTTTCTTGAAGAATACGTGCTTTGTAGTAGAGGCAAGTCGCTTGATCACCAGATGAGTTAAGCAGAGTCTCAACCTCCAAAGAGGCTTTATCCAGATACAGAGCATTAAAATACATGGCAACCAGATGCTGACGATATTCAGGGGTTGGGTGCAATGTAATGGCTTGTTTAATATGATCGATAGCTTCATCATATCTGGCCATGGTACCCAGCATGCCACTTAAGCTGAACATCAAGCCATGGTCCCATGGCGTTTGAGCCAAGACTTTTTTATAAATGGTTAAAGCAAATTCACTCTGCCCAACAGCATCCAATGTAATGGCGAGATATTTCCAGCCATCGGTATATTCAGGCCACCGCTGACAAATACCTTGAAGGAGTCGTAAACTCTGTGCAGCCTGCCCCTGTTGCAGATGCCTTAGTGCTTGACTAAGGGCTACATGAGGGTCAAGTTCTGCCCCTTGAGGATCTTCTGAGCTGGAATGAGACATAAAATCCATCTTCTGTCGTCGTCATAAAAAAAATAAGAGTCGGTAAATGCCTATGACGAGTCTTGCAAAAAGATCGCCATCTTCCCTGTTATTCGTACAAAAATGACCTTTTTATCCAGTAATATATCTTTTACTCTAAAAACATCAGCCCTTCTTTTTTATATAGACGCGCCCCTAACATGTAAAAACATATGACTTTAAAAGATGTTTTCAGGGTTTTGCAGAATAATATATTCAATTGGAATGGTCGCCCCTGTTTTTTGATATAATCTTACCAATTGCTTCATTTTACGGAGAGACATTCGACTTTGCATTTAGATGAAGTAGGATAGATTATCAGTACAAAAACCTCTGCGATGTGGCAGCAGTGCAATCTCGCAACGAATGTATAGATTGATGACGCCAATGGAAGCTTTAAAACCCAGCGTATTAATTGTAGAAGACAATGCAGATCTTCTGGAAGACCTTATGGATTTTCTGGATGCTCGAGGCTTTTCTGTAGAAGGTGCTAAGAGCGGTCAGGAGATGTATCGTGCCCTTGAGCATAAGAAGCCTGATCTGGTTGTTATGGATATTCTGCTACCAGATGATAACGGCATCGCCCTGACGCGGCGTCTACGGGAAGAGGGTGACATGGGTATACTCATGTTAACCTGTATGAATGACTCTCAACAGATGGTGGATTCTCTTCAATCAGGTGCGGATGCCTATCTCCTTAAGGACTCCGAACTCTCTGTTGTAGAAGCTAACCTGCGTAGTATTATGCGGCGTTTGCCCAAATGGGCCAGTAGTGAATCCGATGAGGGGGAAGCATCTGGTGAAGTCGATGGTAATACTTGGCAATATGATACCATCACTTGGACCCTCTCTGCCCCTACTGGGCTTTCCGTTAAGCTCAATGGTCGTGAACACAGATTTCTGCTTACTCTGTGCAAAACCCCTGGCCAAACCGTGGAGCGCCCCATTTGCCTAGAGGCATTAGGTAAAAAAGATACGGTGACTAACCGGCGTAGCATGGATGTGTTTGTCCGGCGATTGAAAGCCAAAATTGAACCGACAGTCAATTTGTCTTTTCCATTGGATACCGTTTACGGTGTGGGATATGCCTTTACAGCCCCCATACAGGTTGACTAACACAGGTCATCACTTTACTGACGTCTAACCGTAGATACGGCCCTGGTGGAGCGTTCTCCTTTGCTTCTCATATGTAAGCAGTTAAGGACCGTTATTTTTATCGGTTTATGGGTGTTGGCCCTCTGGAGTTCACCCTCCATGGCCATGCCTATAACCATTCAGGACAGCACGCCCCACATCACCATCAATACCCAACCAAGCAATGGTCCTGAGGATACAGCGTTTCTGCTGGATCTAAAAAATCGCTTACCGCCCCTGCCTAACCGTTATTTAAACCAGCCGATCTATACCAATGGGGTTTTACAAATCCCCATTCAGATTATTCATCAAGGTGATATCCAACCTCGTTGGCTTTTAACCATTTTTGCAAAACGCCCTAAGCAGCTCTCTCTCTTTAGATTTGATCATAAAAAAGGGTGGCAACCGGTTAAGTCTATTAAACGTATCACACCAAAAGATGGTGCAACCTTTACCCATATTTTTGAAGCCCCTTTAGATTTTTCAGACCATAAAAAAACGAATCCACCGACATTAAGAATTTATGAGTTACAGGTCCATAGCCGCTGGACAACCCCTATTCATGCTGAGCTGACCCCTCTACTCTCAACACGTAGTCATGAAAATGAACATGCACTGTTCTATGGGCTGTTTTTAGGGCTTAGCTTTACACTTATTTTACTTATTTTACTGGTTGGGGGCATCATGCGTGCCCCGACATTTCGTTTACATGCCCTCTTCTTGCTCACACTTTTTTTAAGCTATAGCGGTTCACACCACTTACATAATCCATTAAATCAATCACTTCCACCCCAAGCCTTAGAGAGCATAATCCAGATTGGTAGTTTGCTAAACTTCCTGACAGCACTGTGGCTATGGGACCATTTGTTGGGACTCAAACACATTGCATCAAAATGGCATTTAGCTTATCGATCACTTGTGTATCTTTCGGCACTGCTGCTACCTGCATGGCTTATGGTTTTACAGACAACCCATACCCTATGGGTTGATCTGCTACAGATCTTAAGCATTGTTCTATTCTTTGGAACTCTCTTTTTAGCATGGCGTATTAAAACCATTGCACCATTTGATCGTTTAATTTTGCTTTCTAGTCTACCGCTCTATGTGGGGATGAGCATTCACCACACCTTGATATGGGGTGGTATTGTTTTTTCACATGATATTGCGCTAAGTTTTGCTCTGGGCTGGATCATACACCTGAGTTTGATCTTTTTGATCATGGCCTTGCAATTAAAGCAGATAAATGATGAAAAACTCACAGCCCAACATCAAACATTACTCTTAGCCAAGCGCTCTGAAGCCCAAATGGAGAATGTTATTAGGCAACGTACGCAAGATTTGGCGAATACCATTGAAGATCTAAAACAAGCCAAAGATCAGGCCTTACAAGCCATGTTGCAAGAACGCTCGTTACAGCGTGAACAGAACCAATTTATCACCATGCTCTCAAAAGAGTTCCACGCCCCATTAAAGCGGGTGCAACAAAAAGCAGAGCAGATCCATCACAGCACCCGCATGGATACAAAAAGTCATGAACGTCTTTTCCGTATTCAGGAGAATACAGCCCGCTTAGGCCGCCTAATTGATCGTTTTATCTCATCTAACCCCATGAAACAGGGCGTTCTCACCCTAGATCAGTCCCCTGTTCAGTTGGGACAGCTTATTCATAATACTTTGGCGCGAATGGATGTTGATCTCTATGAGAACCGACTTGTTGAGCACCTTCCAGATCAGGAAATGGAGTTACTGGTAGACCGCGAGATGATGGAGGTTGCCCTGCGTAATGTACTGCTTAATGCACTACGCTATTCCCCAAAATCAAAAAAGGTCACCCTCTCTGTTCTTTTTAATCAGGCACAAAACCATGTCATGATTGAAGTGCAAGATCAGGGAAAAGGGATGCATCCTCATGAGCTCAAACAGCTTGGTGAAATGTTCTATCGTACGAATACAACCCAACATCTTTCAGGCAGTGGTTTAGGTTTATTTATCGTCCGTCGTATTGTTGAAGCCCATGGTGGCTCTTTAATTATTACCAGTCAGCCTAACCTAGGTACACAAGTGCGTTTCCAGCTTCCTATCCACGCTGAATCTCTCCCCAAGATCTGGAATCAACACCAAGAAGGCAATATTTAACCAATCTCCGGCGCTTCAGTGAAAAATAACTTCCCCCCATTTTCACACCAACCCTGCGCGAACCCTTACTACGATTAATCTTACAGATAAACAGCCTTTTTTTTAGGCACCAAAACATGCCAATCAATAGAAATAAAGTTGGTGATTTTTGTTGATTTATGCAACCTCTTTCCAAGCTTAACAATAAGCACAGATATTGATTTTTTACGCTTTTTATCAGTCTCTTAACTTTTTTCACAACACGGTGTCTTGACCTCTTAAACAAACCATCGCACCATGCTTGTCATCCTGCAATTACTCATAACAAGACAGGGGGAGTGATGCACGTCAACCAAGCCGTGAATAATGGAATTCTCAACACCGTCAATCACCAGATTAAAGCCGGATCTCCAGCTGTGACACATGAGACATACAACCGTCTCACTCAATTTGGTTATGGAGACAACGAAGCGCGCCGTTTAATTGCCAATGTTTTGCAGCATGAGATGTTTATGATGGCCAACCACGGTCAGGATTTTGATCCGACCCGTTATGGTGCCATGCTTAAGCAGCTGCCCAGACTGCCCGCTGCCTGATTTTGTTGTATGATGCGTTCATAATAAAAGGCCAATCACTCTTATGGTGACTGGCCTTTTGTTTTTTTGTCACTGACGGGTTGCTTTTTCTACCCTTCAACAGGCATCGTAACAAAGTTAATTGACCCTAATAGGATGGATACCCACATGCGTCTATGGATAGCCTTACTCTTTGCGATGCCGTTTCTACTATTGGCCACTGCCAGCCAGGCTAAAAGTCCCTTTTTAACGCCACAGGATGTCCAAGCGCCAGGCTCATTAGAGTGGCGCGTTGAACAGTTAGAACGTAAAGTCGAAAAACTTCAAAAATTATTATTGCAACAAGGCAAGTTACCAGCTTCATCTCTTATGCAGCAACCGGCCCCACCCAAGGTGGATAAAAAGGCGCTAGAAGAGAAACGTCGTGCCATGCGTCAGCAAATTTTACTGAGAAAACAAGCGGCAAAAAAACGAAGAAAAGCTTTTAAAAAAGCGCAAAAAAACTATGCTGAGCAACAGATTCAAGTGACAGAAATTCAATGGCGACCTAAAAGCCAAGAACAACCGGCAGCTGTCTTTTTTGGACTGCACAATCGTGGCAAAAGAGCGTTAAGCCGTGTTGTCGTAGAAATTGACCTTTTAGATCTACACGGAAACATCCTTGCTACGGAACGCTTTAAACCGATCATGAGTGCTGGGGTCATGGCGAATCGTGAATCAGCCCTACAGCCTGAAAGCCACTGGAAGCGTAAAAATGGTTTTCCTGTGCAAGATACCCAAGAGCCTGTTAAACAGGTGAAGGGGCGTATTTTCGAGGTACAGTTTTGGGACGATAAACTGTAATTCGGCTAAAGCGTTATGGATGGTGAATAGAGGCCCATACCCAATAGTATGGGCCTTTTTTAAGGGTAAACACGATCACATAAAAGAGAACTTGGCCCCTAAAGACATAGGCCATCCTATCTCTCTATGGATCTGTTCGTAAGCTGTTTTTTGGGAAAAAACCGGCTCTGTGCACCCTTAGCCATTTAGAAAAACAACTGCACTTTCAATTATTGATATACCCACAATTAACCACCTTGTCTGCTTTGCAAAGCGCTGGTTATACATCAACCTTACCGGCCATCTGCTTTAGCCTAAATCGTATGTTGGTGTACACCATGCAGCCGGTTAGGATCTTATAGCCCTAAGCTCAGGGCTATCGTAAAATCCATTGGTCATTGCGGCAAACTGTATTTTTTCCCAGTTATGGTATTTAGTTGCATCATGCGTACAAAGCATGCCTCACTCTGTCTACTCCTTTGTATCAAAGGGGGAGAGTTAGATGATTTTGACCTCACGACCTAAACCATGTGAAGCATCTTATTTAACTCACTTCATACACTGACTACTCTTTTTGGTACGTTTACCCTTGTCAGGATCGATATATGAACAAGCGTCAGCTTACCCCTACACCGTTTGAGGTTAGGTTGAGGTACAACCCATTTACGCACTTGATTAGCAAAAGCACCCATACGCTTTTTTGCTAGAAATCCATAAAGTTACTGGGCATTTTTTTTAGGCGGAGTTGCATCGAGCCTTACAAGCTAAGCACTTGTACTTTGATGCGAGAGGTCTATATAGGTCTAGTCATACAGCAGTTTTAAGCTGTGCTGAATATGCCACAGATACAGCCTGGTTCTTTTTAGAGGTAGGAATAATGTGCATACCGTAAGGGCTTACCCTATAAGCAGACTGTGAGTGTCTGGGTATGTTGAATTAGAAATCCCATCTTGTCTGTAGAGCGGAGATTATTGCGCAGAGTGAAAAAGGCCAGCATTCCGTCTCAACCCATAGATCATGAACAGAGTTAGCGTTTTAAATTATAAGGGCTGACTAACTGTTATATTAAATGGAGTCCTTATGAAACACGAAGGCCCATACCAATGGTATGGGCCTTCGCTGGGGGAAGATCGAGAGTCAGTGGAGGGAATTGGGGAACTACCAACACTCGATCAATAACAGTGTGGCTGCTCACTCCGTTCAAGGGGGGAAGAGCCAGCAACACAACACCGCTATTCTTGTATTTTTTATAGGCCAGTAATGCCCTTAATGCTGCTATCTGGTTCAATAGAGATCACTTTTTTAGCCTCTACGTGTTTACGTACCACATCCCAGATTGGTGGTCCATCCACTTCACCCATAGAGGCCCAGCCACTGACCCAATAGTTCTTAGAGGGCTCCATTTTCTTACCTGCAATTTCAATGTCATGCAGACGTTTACCAATCTCTTCACCCAATTTAATGCGGTATTTCAAGCCACCGACACGTACCATATCACCACCTTGCTGACGGTAAGGGTCGGGATTAAATAGGTTATCCGCAACATCTTCCAAAATGGTCTTAATCTGCTCACCGCTCATCTGACGGCGGTAGGTGTTGGGATAGGTGATCGCTGTTTGGGTGTAGATACTCTCCATCGTGATATCTTGCCCAGGCAGCAATGAAGCGCCCCAACGGAACCCAGGAGAGAGAGAGACTTCACTATCCAATTGATCATTAAGTGCCTGACAGATCAAATCATCATAGGTACCGTTAAAGTTACCCCGACGATAGAGCAGAGAGTCGGTCTTACCAACCACTGTATTGAGCTCTTTAAGATAGGGTTTACGGACCCGTTCAACCAGCGCAGCCATCTCCTGATCGGCGGGGATCAGGTTGGAGATCACAGGAATAAGACGGTAATTCCACCCTTTAAGCTTACCATCTGCAACATCCAGATCCATACGGGACAGATACTTGCCGTTAGAGCCTGAGTTACAGACAAGTGTGACACCTTCAGGGTTTTTAACTTCGGAAGGCTTAGGAATGGCATCATGGGTATGACCACCCAGGATCACATCAATGCCTGTCACACGACTGGCCAGCTTCAGGTCAACATCCATACCGTTGTGGGAAAGCAGGACCACAACCTGGGCCCCCTCCTCACGAACTTCGTTCACGCGCTCCTGAACAGCACTCTCCTGGATGCCCATAGACCATTTTGGGAACATCCGACGGGGATTCGCAATCGGGCTGTAAGGGAAAGCTTGACCAATAACCGCAACCTTGGTCCCTGCTTTTTCATACATATGATAAGGAGCAAACACGCCCTCTTCCCACTCTGTGTCCACCACGTTGTGGGCCAAGAATGGGAAGTTTAGTTTCTCAATATTGGCCATAACCTGTTCATCACCATAGGTGAATTCCCAGTGTGGCGTCATGCCTTCAACCCCTAACAGGTTGGCAGCTTCAATCATATCGCCACCCTTGGTCATTAAAGAGCTGTAGCTCCCTTGCCAAGTATCGCCACTATCAAGAAGAATACAATTATCTGCACCGCGCTCCTGACGAATGGATTTAACCAATGTTGCCAAATGGGCAAAACCGCCCACTGGCCCTAACTCCTGAGCCATTTTTACATAGTCGAGCATGGTATAGGAGTAGGCTTCAATACCACCGGGCTCAAAACCAAAATATTTTAGAAAATCATGTCCAACCAAGTGAGGTGGGCGCCCTTTGGCAGCACCAACACCAATATTCACACTGGGTTCACGGAAGTAGATAGGCATTAACTGCGCATGGCAGTCTGCAATATGCATGAGGGTGAGTTTGCCCTCTGGCTTAAAACGTAACAGACTCTCCAAACCAGCACGGTTGGAAGCGTTAGCCAGATTACTGGAACCCGCAACCACAGCTGCGGCGGTTAAGGCACCTAGTTCCATAAATTCGCGACGCGACAAGCTCATGGGTACTCCCCCTTTTGGTGATTAAACACCGTGAAAACCACATCATTTGTTGGGCTTCTTAATTGGCCAGATGTTCATGGAAGCTTGGATGACGACTTCACATGCACACAACCCTATTTGGGTTCAACAACTTTATAATAGAGAAAAAAATCACGTGGCGACCGCTGTACGGGTTGGCCGCCACGTGTTGAGGTATCAAACTGGCTGCAATGTCCTTTAAAATTAAGGACGGAAACCAGGAACGTTCATAGGCAGTCCGTTGGACTGAGAAGCCAGATAGAGCTCTAAGTTAACATAGTAGTCATCTCCGTAACCCTTAGGCTGGGAGCGAACATTTTTATTACAGGTACGCAAACGACGCTGCATAGAAGCCGGCTTACCCCACTTCAAGCGGTAGGTAGGCCAGTGGTCGATGGAACCTGAACCGATGGTGGCACCCGCTGCATTACGACGCTCACGCTCAGGGCCTTCGGGCAGCTCAGCAACCAGCTTCTCCATCTCGTTCATGCCGATATTGTTGGGGGCCGACATGTACTCAGCACGGATGTTGGTACCAGCTGCAACTTCATGGCAGTGGACACATGCCACGTCAAAGTGACCAATGCGCTGGTGGTAGGCTTTTTTACCCATCTCCAAAAACTTGGCTACAGGACCATCGGTTTTTACATTCAAAGGCATACCGTTAGAGAGTGCTTTGATGTAAGTAACCAGCAGAACCTGCTCGGGCTTTTCCCATTTCAGCGGCTTTTGGCCCATCTGTTCGGTCAAGCAGGTGTTGATCTGGTGTTGCAGAAGTTTAGGCTTACCCATCTTCTCATCATACTTAGGGTAGGTTGCCCCAACCCCTTTCAGAGCCTCACCATTTTCACCATGACAGGTGGAACAGCTCTTATCACCACGCATTTTGTTGAAGTAGGCCATACCATCTTCAATGGCACCTTCAGTAGGTGGAAAGTCGGCCATTTCACGGAATTTATCCGAATATTTGTAAAGGCCTTGATCGACCTCTGGATTATAACCCTCAATATCCATCGCCCAAGCAGAACCTGCCATCAGGGCAGCGCCGAGCAAGCCTGAAATGGCTGCGATACGTTTTTTATTGTTCATCTTGATTCCCCCCCGAATCACTTAACCTTCACCTTAGTGGTTTTGGTATAAACGCCGCCCTTATTGTCTTTCCAGGTCATCTTCAACTCACCTGGCTTGTCAACTTTAAGGTAGAACTGTAAGAAAGGGTCACGGGATACAGCAGCGCCCCATTTGGCTGAGAAAACCTCATTGCCGTTATACACAGCAGTGATGTCTTCAATGTAGTGAGCGGGAATTTTCTCACCTGTTTTTTTGTTCTTACGGTTCCCGGTTTCCATGGGGTGACGCACCATAGCTTTAACCGCAACCACATCCCCAGCTTTGATTTTACGGGGCAGTTTGATCTTTGCTTTTCCAATACCAGCCATTGTCTTTACCTTTTATTCGTGTGTGAGCGTTTTGATTCAGTACGTCGGGCTGTTATCAACCGCCACAACCACCGATGGTTACCTTGACCTCTTTAGAAGCACCGATCAGCTTACCGGTGTTGGTCTTGGCGACTGCACGAACCTGAGAAGTCTTACCAATCTTCAGGCGGGCAGAGACAAACGCTTTACCGTTTGCAGGGCTCATGTTGTACAAGCCAGCAAAAGGTGTGGGGTTTTTATCCACAAACACGGCAATGGTCTGGATATAGTTATCGGCATCCATAGGGTGATCAACGGTAATCTTTACCGGAACCATGGCACCGTTTTCAGCAATAATGGGGGCATCAATTTTGACCGAAGCGGTCTCTTCATACTTACCACTGCCCATGTGCTCTTTGATGTTTGCCATCACTTTACCGTGGCCATCAGCCATGGCCGCTTTAGGGGCAGCAATCGCAGTACCAACCAAAGCTGCAGCAACACCAGCACGGCTAGCGCCGGTAAAAAGTGCGCGACGGGTAAGTTGAGTCTGTTTCAGATCAGCCATCTTCAATTCTCCTAATCGTGATCTCTCACGAGATACATCCACTGGATCGTTTCTATTATTTACGCAGGGTCAGCAGGAAGGCGATAATATCTTCAACTTCCTGAGCTTCTAAAACCCGCTTGCCGCGCCAATCCTTACGGATGTTGGTCTTGCCGCTGTTATCATAGAAGGTAAACATCACGGTATCGGGATTATCGATCTTGGGATCAACAATCTTCTGCCGAATCCAACCTACAGAGCGCTCATTGTTGCGAATCGCTTCATACAGGTTGGGGCCAGCATTACCTGCAAAGGTTGCTTCAGGCAGCCAATGGCAAGCAATGCAGTTACCTTTGGAGCGGGTCATGGCCAATTTTTTACCATTAACAGGATCGCCAGGCTTGTCGGTCAACGGCTTAACGATACCCATCTCTTCGGCATCACCAGAACCAGCCTCCGTTGTGGCACATCCGGTAACGACCATGGCTGCCGCCATGAGAACCGGTGTGAGCTTTTTGAAAGATGACATAGAGTTCCCCCTTTGGTGCCCCCGGCTCTCTCGACAAACCGGGCGTCAGTTTTTCTTCGATGGTTGATATAAACCATCGGCATCCACATATTCAGCGAATCAGTTCTGACATACTTACCTGATGTCTCAAACTGTCGTGTTGATGGTTAAGACTATAACGACCTATGCAAGCCTGCGGTATCAGGTGAGGACCCTACATGGTCCTTTTTTTGAATATTCTTTCTGCCAACCACAGCTAACATGTTGAAATTTTGATTTTTACAGATATTAAAAACTTAAAAAATCATTTCTTTTTCATTAATATTGAGTGCTTGTCATGAGAGATGCGTTAAAAAAATACCTTGCTCACCTTAATTCTCCCAACAATAACCAACCTAGTCTGTTTGCATTGCTTGCAGATTATTTTAGGCAACATATAGTCTACATAAATCACTAAAACGCTTTGGTCAATAAAGCCTATGAGAGCAAACCTGATCGTGAGCCGATAATTAAGAAGGGACATAGAGTCAGTCAGTAGAAATAAAATCCACTACGTAACCATGCGTATCAAAAATAAAAAATCATCAGACAGACAGTTAAAGAAGGGACTTTCGTTACCTGAGCACATTCAAATGAGGATAAATAACACGGTGAATTTTTGAGATAATCTCATTTAATAACCAGATCTGTTGAAAGCTCTTTATCTTTTTTTCACACAATGCCTCTAATTCCTATTTTATTTGTCATATCCCGTAACTATGACTAAGAATAGAGGACTCATAGGTGTAGGCAAAAGAGAGATTTTGTCATTGATGTGTAACATTTTTGACTTTTGCAGTGACGCTATCTATCGATTAGCGCATACTATATAAGCAGTCGGTTACCTCCATGACTCAAGGAAGGGTACAATGGATATCAGCATGAAAGTTAAAGGGGATAACAGCAACACGGTTGTCCTGACAATGCCAAGTAGAGTCAAATTCAGGGTCTGGAAGGAGTTTATGGGCAGCTATGAAGAGCTGATCGGTGACCGCAAAGTCGAATTTGATATGCAACAGGTTGTGCATATTGATAGCGCTGGAATTGGTATGCTTTTATGGGCACGGGAACAGTATGGGCAGAATGAAATGCTCCACATTACCAACTGCCAACCCAAGCTGCGTCATCTTTTGACCATTGCTGATATGCAGAAGCTATTTGTCATTACCTAAAAAAGGATCGGCATCTATTTAAGATCCCCACTTTACCTCATACAGCATTTCCCCCATGCTACAGGCGTACATTACCTTTTTACCGCCTGAGGCCTTGATCATGCCCATTACTCTTTATGTGGATGCCGATGCGTGTCCTGTCAAAGATGAAATTGCCCGCGTTGCCCAACGCCATAAAATCACCGCAATCATGGTTAGTAACAGCTGGATGCGCTTTCCGCAATCCCCTTATGTTGAAGCTCAAATTGTAGAGTCGGGTTTAGATAAAGCCGATGACTGGATTGCCGAACAATCTGGACCAACAGATGTGGTGATTACAGCGGATATTCCCCTGGCTGAACGTTGCCTTAAAAAAGGAGCTCAGGTTATGGGGCACAATGGTAAAGCTTTTGATGAGGAGAGCATTGGCATGGCAATGGCGATGCGAGATCTGAACGCCCAACTTAGAGATATGGGTGAAATCTCAGGAGGAAATCCGAGTTTTCAGAAAAAAGATCGAAGTCGCTTTCTTAATACGCTTGAAAACACCATCCAAGGGATTAAGCGCCGCCTGTAATCGATCAAAACATCTTATTTATACCCACAAAAAAACACCGTACCAGAAGGTACGGTGTTTTTTAATTTAGTGCAAAGATACCGTCTTAGATAGCGACAACATCTTCACAGGCAGGTCCTTTACGACCATCGACAACGGTGAACTCCACACGCTGACCTTCTTTCAGGGACTTGAAACCCGTGCCACCAATGGCAGAGTGGTGGACGAAGACATCGCCATTGTCATTTTCACGAGCAATAAAGCCGAAGCCTTTGTCGTCATTAAACCACTTTACAGTACCGGTTTCGCGTTGAGACATGTTCTACTACTCCTACACAAGAAAAAAAGATGGAATGCGGCGTCACGTTGGAAAATAACCACCTGAAATCCAGAGTAACGATACCTGATCTGGATCGACATACCAGCAATGTCTTGAGAACCATAAAGGAACTGCGGACAAACGAAGTGCAAAGCGTGCTTCTTTGGGGCTGGTGATCGGACTCGGAGGTTTATGCTTTCTTAAGCGAGTACCAACTTCGAAGACAGTCTAATTTGACACTAAGCGTTATGCAAACAAAGAATTCAAAAAAATCTACAATCGTCAATTTGATACAGGATTGTCATAATTATACGGTTAAAACGGGACGAACATACACAGCATAAACCACAATAATTCATAGCCTTAGACCATCATAAAAACCAGACTCATTTTCATCTTCTTACACATCCGGCTAAAAAGATATTCTACGAACATACAAGCTTAAAGCCCAGCAACACCTCACTGACCATTACTGCTAAAGCATCCTTCCTAACAGTAACGCGTGACGCTAAAGCGAGTTGAAACCTCTACATACAATACCGTTGCTTAAGTTCCTTTCAACCTTCTAGTCAAAGTCATGTTCTGCCAACTAACGGTATGCCTTCTTTTTGTCGGGGTAAAGATTGATGACCGCACGCTTAGTGTCAGCAAAGGGTTGTTGCAACCGTTTAAGTGCCCTTCTCACTTCAGATCCTTATCCAACATCAAATCGTTCTAACCTCACCACCAGATAGCCCCTTCAAACACAGAGACTTTGCAGTCTAACCAGTATATGGCACAGTCCAAGGTTATCGAACGACAGCAAACCACTGGCAGAACACATACAGACCTCTCGACAAGAGGGCATCACATATCCACGCTTAACACCACGATACTCTCTTCACTGTTATGAGACGACTGTGCTTGATGTTTTCCAGCCTGGAAGTAAACAAGCACAAAAATTCAGGTACTTATAAATCACCAACACCTTAGTTAAACAAAAAGCATGTCTATAAAATCAGCGAGGAGCAAACATGCGGTAAGTTAAAGACACCTTATCATCTGCAGGTATCTTTACTTGCCAAACCGGTTGACCGGCAGCTTCCATCGTGTGGGGTAAAGAAGATGCCAGAATACGCGCATTGGCCGGCAATTTTTCTTTGATTAATACGGTTACAGCTTCGGACTTACTGTTCTGGATAACCACCTCATAGGCAGCCTCAACAGCGCCTTGAGAGAGCAGATGTTTTGGTATGATCTCAAACTCTGTACGACGTCGTTTGGCAGAAATATCATAGGCTGTACCCAGCTTTAAGCGAACTTTTGACTTTTGCGCTGTATGACCTATCCGATCTTCACCAATAAACTGTGCCCGACCTTTGGCATCTGCGGTATATAGGCGTACAACCCCTTTTGGTAAGGGCATGCCTAAATTAGCCTCTTTATTATTGATAAAAACCAAGTAGGTTGTGGGTTTATAACGTCGGGCTGCCACCAACCCCTTGTGCAATGCAGGGTGCCCCTGCAGGACCAACTCTTTCTTAACAGCAACACGTGCGCTATCAAACAACGCCAACTGTTTAGACTGATTCTCTAACAGTGTTGCTGGCCGCTCTAGTGTATACAAATGGTATTCAAACAGGGCTTCTTGCGCAAAAGCTGGTGCTGCATCAGCCATCATCATGCGCTCCATACGCCCACCTTTTGCCATAGCATGCATGGGCCTTGGTTGTGCTACTTGATTTGGCGTCCCTGAAATCAATTGGAATTGAGCTTTTTTATAGGCAGCACCACTACGATTGGTAAGCGTCACCCACCCAGAAAGGTCCATCTGATCTCCTGCCTGATTAAGCTGCCCAACATAGTTAGCTTGCCAAGAGAGCCCTCCGGTCAAGTAGTTTAATGAGACTGCACGTTTACCGGCTTTTGGGTTGGAGAGCATCAGGGTCAAAGTGGGTCTATCCCGAATATCTTTGGGGATGTCAGGAAAGATAATACGACCAGGTATGGAGGTTTCAATACGGTCCCCCACACGGAGCACCACACCACCACCATGAGTTGAGAGTATTTTTGCACTCTCTACCTGCTCAACGCCGGTCGTTGGGTGTGTCTTAACCACCCTAACCTGTTTGCCGGTGAATTTTTCCAATAGTTTCCGGGGAGTCAAAAGATCAAAATGATAATTTTGCTCCATAACTGTCACGGCTGAATAAGCATCTACACTGCGTAACAGAGCCGTTTCAGGCCGCATTTTTGTTGAGACCTCTTGCCATGCCAGTGTTGATACACCATCTGGTAACACGACCTGACGCTGATCTCGAACGAGAGCCAGATTACTGTTATAGACAGTGATGGAAACCTGTTTACGGTCTTTGACTGTGACCGGAATTTCCGAAGCCACCGCAATATGAACTGGCCCGAACAATAAGGCCAAGCAAACCATCAATAAAACGTGGATTTGAAAAGGCATAAGAATCTCCAGATAATCATTCTGCTTATCAAGTTGAAAAACAGTAATACCAGAAAAGCGCAAACGCACGATTCAATCAAGGAAATGCACAGTTTGCTCACACAAAGTGAGCAACAACTATGTTTAGGGATATAAACAATCCTACCTCTTAGGGCTTATTTTCCCTGATTTAAAGCTTTTGCGTTAAACTTATAGGTGTGGGAGATCAATAGCTGGGTAAGAGCATGACACCAAGCTCAATAGAGCACTTTTTCACTTAAAGGAGTGGTGACATGAAAACGCGTAATCTCTTTCTCTTTACCCTCGGTAGTTTTGTAGCTGTCTTGCTGTGGATCAACCAACCTCTTCAAGCTCAATCCAACCAGAATACCCTTCAGCGTACACACTACTGGCAACACTGTGGCTTCCGTTGCCATAATTTCATGCGTTATCAAGATGGCTATGGTCAAGGGCGCTGGCACAGCACCACCCGACCCCACATGGTTCAGCTTATGGGCATACGTCGTGCACTAGGCATCTCGCCTTATCAGCTCAGCCATTGGAACCGGTTTGAAGACGCCATGTTACAAGCCCCACCTTGGCTTACTAAAAGCAAGACAACAGCAACGCAACAACCTCAGACCACAAAGTTATCGCTCGATACCTGGTGGAAGCTAAAAATTGAGCGGGTGTCTCATGCTTACAGCTGCCTATTTGAACAACTTGATCGTTTTCAACGCAGCCGAGCTTTACGCTTATTGGGAACACCATACGGCGAAGCCAAAGATGGTATTTGCTAAAGCTTTGAGACACATGGATGGTTTTAAGGTTTACTGCAGATTCAACTGTGCACTGAGAATAAGCACTTCGGTGGATTTATTGTGCCTGAAACCCCTCAACACGCATACCCGCTTCGATCAACTGCTCGCGTGTATGAATCATTGAATAGCTGACAGATCCACCACGACCAGAAATCGTGATAAGCCCGAGCTCCATTAGAGTTTGCACATATTTTTTCACACGTGCTTTGGGCAGCTCACTGGTCTCAACAAGAGCCTTAATCGAGACAAAAAATGGTGTATTTGGCACCTCTCCACCATGATGGTAGAAGGCCTCTAATGTTTGCAAAAGCTCTGGCCAGTAATGATATTTTTTCGTACGACCCTCACCACTCTGAATGTGTCGATTAATAGCCTCAATCAAAATAAGTGTCTGTCCATTATACACACGCACCTGAGCCTTGGTCTGTTCCGTTACCTCCCCTTCAATGTCTGAAAGATGAAGATAAGGAAGCTTCTCGAGATCAAAAAGATCATCCTCTGTATGCATATTATCCTCCCGGTTGCGTATGAGATGGCAGATCTATTATTCGATTTAAACAGCCAAACATTACTATGAGTTGCGGATCAATAATACCCTGAAAATCCCAAACTTATTTCTATACTTCATGTCTGCTACACATCCAAGTTTGGCAATCTTGAACTGAAGGGTGATAAACCTTGTTTAGCTTTTTACCCACCTTACCCCATCTAACACAACAGGCGCCCAAATCTTATAAGCTACTTTTCCGCATGATCATGCTTTAAAATCAATCAACACTGCCTCTATGGCTCTATCCCTCATCCAAACAAGAAACCTCTTGCGTTCACGATTAGTCTAAACGTATACCGCCAAGGATCTGTTATCCTTAAGAGACAACAGCTTGATGAATTAGGCAAAATCACTTGGAAGGCAACAGCCAAGCATACAAATTCCATTTATGAATGTTAGCTCATGCGTTTAATCTGGAGAATCTTTCTAACGATGTTAGCAACCTCTCTATGCTTCTCAACTTCCCAGGCCAGAACAGTGGATGAGATTGAGGCTACAAGAGAAGTTCGTATCTGCGTGGCAGGTTCAAGTCACCAACTCTACCGTGCCATGGGTAAAGAGTTTGCACGCTTTCTTGATGTTAAACCAGTTATCATCAAGCTGCACTCTTGGGATCAGCAATTTCATAATGCCGCAGGTAAAACGGTTAAAAAATCCATATCTCCGCCAGCCTTACTGGCCAATGGCACATGTGATTTATACCCTAACAACTTGGTTGTAAAACCTTGGCGGCTACAGAAACTTGCTATAGTGCCTTTGTACAACTCATGGATGACAGTCATCACCCATAAAAGCCGCAAGAAACAGTTTAATAAACTGGCTGATCTTGGTGGTAAACGCGTTTCCATTATGAAAAACACCAGCTACCATTCATGGCTGGAGACCACCAACCAAACCGCTCTCAAAAACAATCCTGTTCAGATTATTTTTGCGGATACAGATGCAAGTATGCAGGCGGTGAACAATGGAACGGTCGACTTTACTTTGATTGGAGCTGACGGTGCTTTTAACTGGACCCGACAAAAGGTTCCTGATTTAGAAATTGCTTTTCCAGTTGGGCAAACCTCACTTATTGGCTGGGCGACTCATCAAGAACATATTGAGCTACAGGCTGCATTACATGGCTTTTTTATTCGTCAACATAAGCCAGACTCTGCTCTAAACCGGATCTGGATGGAACATGTGGGAATTTCACTGAATGAGTTCAATGAATTTATTGGGACTTTCACCTATCTATAGACAGGCCTAAGGGTTGGGTAGTGAGGTGGCTAACTTATAAGGTTAGAAACTAAGAAGGAGGGGTACTCCCCCCCCAAAAAAAACAGGTAAACACCTTCATTTTGGGAGGTCGTATCTGTGGCGTTTTTATACCAGCCAAAAAGCATAAGAGGCTTTCAAACGCCATCCCAATCTATTCAATGGGAGAATCTGGTGCCACCTTCCGACATTGAACCGAAGGCCTAATCATTACAAGTGTTAAATGCAATTCTAACTCTCTGTTTTATCATACATCCAAAAACCCTTTATCAATGGCATCACTACGCTTTACCGCGGTTTCAGTCCCCCCCCCGCAGGCAATCGTGCGCTTACCCTTTTGCGGGGCATCTGGCAACGGATCTGTGCGGGCAATCTGGGCGATCTTACTCAGGCTCTGTTCAACCGCTTTCAGCTCTTTTTGGGCACGGATCAACTGCCCCCCCACAAAGCTACCCGATCCAAACCGCGGCCCACCTGCAATACTCTTCTCGAGACCGGCAATTTTCTTTTTCAGCGCCAGCTCACGCTCTAACAGCGCCTCTTTCTCTTCCCATTGGCGGCGGTGGTCAAACTCGGGATCATCACTGCCAAGCTTGTATCGCAACTCTTTCATCGCCCGCTTTAAGGCAGGCGCGAACTTTTCGACCATATCGGTCACGTGCGCCTTCACCGTATTGGTCAGCTTGCCCCATTCAGCGCTTAAGCTTTTCAGCGCCTCCGATGATTCCCGGTGCAGGGCATGGGCTTTACCTGCCTCACCTTTTTGTAGCCGCAACGCCTCGGTAAGCCGGTCCGAACGCTGCGCCAACACCGGCAAAACCTTTAAGATCTCCTCCCCTTGCAGACCAAATTCCGCCAAGGTTTTCGTGGCATTATCGCCGCGCTCAATCACCCGCCCAAGCCCGGATAAAAACATGGAGATTGCCATAACAGAGTCTTCGGCAAAGACCCGCCGTAGTGTATCGCCACTCTCCCCGGTCAGCTTGGACAACCGTTCAAGATCCTCACCACCACGTCGCACCGTTTTATCAATAGCCCGCATTAGCCGACCCATGGCCGACCCACCCAGCTCGGCCTGTATCCCCAAAGCCGCTATGGTGGCCGCCAAGGCCGCCGCCTCCGCCGAGCTCACCCTAAACATCGCCACCGCCCGGCCCACTTCATTGGCCGTTAGAGCTATTTCTCTCTCGGTTACAGCAAAGTTGTTACCCAGGGCCACCACCACCGAGGCTAAAACCTCCACCTGATCGGCACTCTCTTTGGTCACTTCCAGCAGCCGGGCCAGGGCCATCACCGCCTCTTCACCGGCCAGATTGGAAGAGACGCCCAGACGGGCGACGGTCTCGGTAAACTTGACCAGATTGGCATGCCCATTAATGCCTACCTGCCCAGCGCTCTGGGCAATTTGCAACAGCTCAACCGCCGTATTGGGCAGACCCTCGGAGAGGTTTTGGATATCATCCCCAAACGATGCCAACGCCTTGCCGGATAGGTTGGTGGTTTTGCCCACTGCAATCAGCGCATCCTCAAAGTTGGCAAACAGACCAACCATCGGGGCAATACTCTGGTAAATACCATAGCCTACGGCCATGCTACGCATCAGCTCATCCCAATCATTAAGGGTGACTGAAATGCTTTGAATGCGCTTACTGGCCCGATCAAGCCCTTGATCTGCATTCCGCGCCGAACCGGCTACTCGCCCAAAGGCCTGCGTCCCTTTTTCGCCAATTTCGGTAAAGGTACGCACCACCTTATCGCCCCCGTCGGCAAAAAGACGGATACCGTAATTACTGCGCCTGCTGGCCATGGCAAAACCCCATAAAAAAACCCCGCTTGCGTCCTGCAAGCGGGGTTCTATCTTTAAACGCTATTTGTCAGCCTAGGCTAGCCATGCGAAAGAGAGCATTAACACCCACCCAGCTAGATAACCAAACAACATATAGCCTATATATACCATAGTTATGCCTCCACAATAAGGATAGCATGGCCCACGGCCCATGTCTTTAATTTTATCACACGACTTTAGAAAGCCCGTTGCCATGTCACCATACAACGACACATTAGACTCTGATCTGTTTACCTTCTTTGGCCTGCTTGGTCTGCTTTTCGTGGCTTTTTTTTGGTTGCTTAGCGCCTTCTTAATCGCCGATGCCGCCCGTATGAAAGGCCGTGGCTTTTACTCATGGCTCTTTGTCGCGCTGCTCAACCCTCTGGTGATCGGTGGCTGCCTACTGCTCTATCCCGTGGATCAGGCCGAAGTGGACAAACAAATCCTTAAAAAGGGTCGGCACCGCCCCTGCCCACGCTGTACCCGCCCCATTCCCAACCCTGCCAGCGCTTGTTATCACTGCGGTTGCCAGGAACTGCACAGCGAAGTCGCGCTTTAACTCTCTTCTGTTTCTGCCCGTTGCCGCTGAGCCTTAAGCATCTCCTGCTCAGCAATCGGTAGAAATGCCGCCACCACCGACGCCCCACACCCCATAGAGTTGGCTACGGCAGAAGCGGCCCCCATATCCAAACCGATGATTTGACTATGGGGGCCAGTCCTTACCTGCCCATCGGCCAATTGCAGCAGCAGGTAGGCCTGCTGCTCTTCATCGGTTTGCGGGGCGTTTATTCGGCTTGGGCAGCGCTGGCCGCTGGCACCTCGCTTCCCTCGGGCGCAGGGCTCACCCCTGCCGGCACATCCTCGGCAGTAGTCGGGGCCTCCGCTGTAGTACCAAGCGCAGAGACCCCGGAATCTTTTTTTGCCGCATCCAGCAGCAACTGATCAAAGGTAAAGCGCTTGTAGAAGACCCGCATGAAATCCCGATAACGCAACACTAGACAGATATTCTCAGGGGTTAGCTCGACAGGCTCACCCGCTTCATCCGCCACGCCATCCCAATCCTTCAAATGCTTTTTGGCCAACTCTTCCACCAGATAGACCCAGTAGGCATTATCAACGACAGCGGCATTCTCCAACTCTTCTGCCGTTGCTTCCGGGTCCATCGCTCCCATCTCAATCATGGCATCCCTGGCCGCTTTTAGCTCCTCTTGGGCGGCCATCATTTGCTCGGTACGCTTTTGGGCAATGGTTTGACACAGGTGCTCACTGAGGCCGGTGAGCGGCTTGACCTCAAACCGCACCCCGTAGGGAAGATCCTCCAGCCAATAGGGCTCGGTTGATTGGCTTCCTAATCTCAACATTATGCGTACTCCGTGCCGTCCAGGTCGTTAACCAGCGCCACGGTCATCATTTGACCGGCGCTGCTGTTAAAGGCGGCCACATAGTCAAAACTGGCCTCAATGCCGCCGGGGCCACTCATGCCGATTTTAGGCTTCGGCAGATAGACCTCATGCAGGGTAATGACCAGCTTATTGTCGGCATCCAGGGTATAGCTCAATTCCAGATCCACCGCCGTACCGTTGCTGGCCAGATCCATTAAGGTGGTATCGGCAAAGCGGGTGGTGATGGTGCCGCTGGCGCTGGCCACGGTGGGGTCGGCCCCGTCAATCTTGCCATCGTTGCGGATGGTCTCCACCTTATCCAAATTATTGCTGTAGGTCAGATTGCCACTGGTGAGGTTGGCGATGGCCGACCCGGCCCGCTTGATGGCCCCCTGGAACTGCCCAAACCGCTTAAGGGGCAGAGAATCCGGGGTACCGCCGCCGCTACTGGTGCTGGCCGCCTCACCCTGGGCCACCAGCTCCGCTTTGGTCTTGCTGTCGCCATCTACAGACAGGCGGATCGCGTCATCATGGCGCGTGCTCTTACCCATGGAAATCCCCATAAAAAAACCCCGCACCGAAAACGGTGTGGGGTTTTGATTCTTTGTTATCAGCGCCCTTGCAGGCGGATCATTTAGCGATAGAAGCGCGTTATCAACATCAACAGCAGCACAAAGACCGTCAGGGTATAGAGACTGGATTTTACAAACACCATCATCACAGGCCCTTTCAGTTGCAGGGATTCACCAAACATATGCATCATAACATATTATCATTGATTCCGCACGCTTATTCATGCTTTTAAAACCTTATTCATGGAAGTCAAAGTATAATAGGCATGAATCCACTCTATACACTTGCCCCTTTGGTTGATCTGTTTTTTTTAATCGCCTGGATAGCAGGCACTTTTATGGCCACATCCGCCGCCAGTTCCAAGGGCATGAGCGGGGCTTTATGGTTTGCACTGGCGCTGCTCTTTTCGCCCCTTTTAGCCCTGCTTGCCGTGGCCGCCCATGGCAGTAATCAGGCCACCCAGGGCAAACTCCTCAAACATGAATACGGGTACACAGATTGCCCCAGTTGCATGCGAGCCATCGACAGCAAGGCCGCCTATTGTGGCCACTGCGGGCGGGGGATTGAACAGAAGCAGGCTGCCAAGCCCACGACCGTGCCCCCCCCAAGAGCCCAAGACCGCCCCCTCAAAAAAGCCCAGCCCTGGCGGTGGCCTGTTGGATGAGATGCGCAACCCGTAGGCCGGTTAATCCGCCGCTTGCTGGGCTTGCACCTCAAGCAAAGCGGCTTCCGCTTCTGGCAGCAGTTAGACAGCCATGGCCATATCATGCCCCCGCGCCTGGGCCATGGCCAGTAGTGCCCCATATTCAGGTCAACAATCTCCCCATGGGGGCCAATACGCATCCTAAACAACTCGCTAAATTGGCGAATTAG
>NZ_JBAHUQ010000045.1 GCF_036689865.1 Magnetococcus sp. PR-3 | reverse complement strand
AAACCAAACAACATACCTTACTGTATCCATCCATAAAGGCAGACCATGCGCATTTTTTTGCGTCTGGTTGGTTCTTGGGATGTGCCCCCCTAAACAGAGAAAAAGCCGGTGACCATTGGTCATCGGCTTTTTCTCTGTTGGGTAGACCATGTGCTTCGCAAAGCAAGCTGAGGATGCCTACTTTTATCTGTAAAACAGCCCTATGTTATTGACCAAATGACAGCCCTGCATAACACCATGCGTTGCGAAACAACCCATCTCCCTTCAGCATGAGAGAGGGGTTACACCCGAGTTCAGCCCCCACCCCCCATAAGAACCTTAAACACCATCAGGTGCTGCCCTGGCGTTCACCAGCAGCCACTGCTCTTACACCCACTCAGCACCCTTATTTTTTTAACCTGGTATGCGGTTGATGGTTAGGCAGGATCAAGGAAATGTTACAGGTTGAAGGAGAGACATCCCCTATGTTGAAACACGTACCCTAGTTCAACTTCTCTGCAAAAGGTAGCGAAGAGAGTAAGAAGGTAAAAGTACCTAAAAGCCAGTGCACCAAGGAGACCCCAAGAAGATTGTTATGTCGTTTAAAAATATAGCCAAAAAAGATACCAGAGAACACCGTCATACCAACCATAGCAGCCCCATAAGGGATGTGGGCCACCCCAAAGATGAAAGAAGACAAAATGATGGCTTTCCAGCTCTTCTTTTCACCAAACACCCGTTGCATGGTGTTTTGAAAAACCCCACGAGCAAGAAACTCCTGGGCATAACTGTGGACAAAATAGAAAAGTGTGACAGGGTGCCCAATAAAGATATGATGCACAATTCCTGACATAGTGGTGGTGGTTTTTGGCATCAGGCCCAGGTAGGCTGCCAAGTAGAGCACATTTAGCCCAACAAACATGACCCCAAAACTGATCAAAAGCCCCTCTATTACCGAACGCTTCCAGTTGGTCAGCGTCACCCCAAAAGAGGCCCAAGGCTCTCCCGAGCGGGTGGTAAAATAGAGCACAGGCAATACAATTAACACCACAAAAAGCCACGTAAATGTGGTGCTATAAACATCCACATCCTTGAAGATGCCCTGTAACATACTAAACAGCACCAGCACACTGGAATAAGAGGCGATAACCGTTATCAGAAAACGGTTGATGTACTCTTTTTCTTGGTGCAACACCAACTCTTTTTCCAGGATCTCAGAATAGGCGATATCCGTACTTCTTAACCTGGCCGTACCGGTGAGTGATAAATTTCTATAGAGGGTCTGGATCATGCTCTTGGTGCAAACATCATCATCCAGAAAGCGTTTTCTTAGGGTGTAGAGTTTAAGATCTGTTTTGGCCCTAATTGCTGTGGAACGTGGCGAACCATCAAGAAAAGAGAGCTCACCAAAGTGCGAACCTTGGGGGAGTTCCGCAATCACATGCGCTTTGGAACCCGAGTTTTTCAACACCTCAACACTGCCCGACTCTATTAAATAGAGCTCGCGTCCATCACTACCCTCCGCAAAAACAATCTCACCACTCTTGTAGGTTTGGCAGGGCATAAGCGGGATAAGCTTGGCCAGATCTTCCTCTTTAACATCACGGAACAGGGAGTAATGGCTAAAAAAGGTGGTATCGGGTGTTGTCATAGAATCGATCCATCAACTCGATCTCGTTTTTTGGAGATGAGATAGTAAAGAAAAAGCATCATCAACAGCATCCCCAGGACCATAAACGGTATATTCCAAGGCCAAGGGGGGAGAATATCCAGAGTGGTCGCTTCCTCTGGCTTTTGCGCGATAAAGAGATAGTTACTATCCAACAGAAGGTTAACTCTGCTGACCAACAGCATGTAGAGAATACCCACAACAGACACCCGGATTAATGCGCGCCACGTTGGACGAAAACACTCGACCACACTCATATAGACTGCAGCCACGATGATCATGCCATGGGAGATAAAAAACTGATAAAAAAGTGCATGTTGGGCGCCGTAACGACCCATAGCTGGCGTCAATAAAGCTAAGATGGCCCCACTGATACCAATAAAATAGACCAGCTCATAGAGCCGCTGGCTTTTTGTAAGTAGCATGAAAACACTAAGAATAACGGCAACACTACAAAAGTGGAGAGGTAACATGGTTTGTACCTTCCACTGGCCAGCCCCCCACACCCAAACATGCCAGAACAGCTCATTGGCTATCAGTAATGCAGCAAAACCATAACGCACATAGATCCGCAGGTGTGAGGGAATGTTCCCTCCCCAGGATATCAAACCCACCAGGATTAAAGAGATAACCCCCAACATGGTCAGGTGTGCCCAGCCAAATAGCTGGAACGCCGGACCATGATAATCCACCGAAAAGAAAGCACTCATCGTATAGGATCATTTAAAGGTATAAATGCCACTTTTACCACAAGCCTTTTTGACGTGTAACCAACAGAAAAAAACAAGGATTAAACAAGCCTCTGATGCGCAAGGCATCCTACCAAATGGTTACCATATTTACAAAACAATAGAGCTCATACTGATCGTAAGCATAAGGAATGACCCTCCCCTACTTTAGCCCAACCACAGCATACAAACTTAGGAACCTTCACCTGTGGCCAAATAGTTTGTCAGGGCCTCCAACGTGGCATATGTCTGCAACAGGCTTGGATCTAGATCCCGCCCCAACCACTCTTCAAGATCACCTGTTAAAATCACCACAGATGCAGAGTCCAAACCATATTCTGTAAAAGGTCTTTGTGGTTCAATATCATCGGGGGCAATGTGCAGGGTACCCTCAAGATAGTCACTGATCCAGCGTTGTATCTGGTCGGCATTGGGGGTAGAGGTCTGTTGAGTCATTGATTTCTCACGATTATTAAGGTGAATAGCTTGTGGCCATGGACAAGAAGCACTCGCAACCGACCTAACCAAGGTTCGGTCGGAGCTGAACCGTCACATCAGGACTTGATGCCAGCAAAGAGGGGGTGCTAATGGGACCATGGGGACAGCACGGATGGATGCGAAGCAGCACCTTTTGAGCTGAAGCTACAGCCACCGCTAGGGTCCAGGGGGCCTGCCCCACCTGCAACAAGACAAAACGCCAAGCCTCTCGCTGGGCCTGTGTCATCTCACTCTGTGCTGAAATGGTGGTTACGAGCGTTTGACCCTTAATCTGAAAGGAAAAAAGATCCAGCCCTCCCCTTAGACCACCCCCCGTTGCTTTCAGTGCAGCCTCTTTCAAGGTCCAAAATTTGAGAAAACTGGCCACCTGTAAGGCCGGGTCTAAACCAGCAACCACGGCTGCCTCAGCGGGGGCAAAAAACCGCTTGGCCAACATTTCTACACGGGGAATGCGCCGATCCTGTTCCACATCGACCCCCACAGCCACCTCACGGGTAATACCACAACAGGCAAAATGGCCAGTATGGGAGAGGTTAAAGCGGAGTGGTTGAATCTCTGTGTGGATATGGTGGTCAATTTCAGGACGACCATCTCGGTTCGAGATAAACCTCCACTGCTCGGGGCTTATGTTAGCATGACGCGACAGTGAGCGGCGTAGGAGCACATGGGCCGCTCGGAACAGCCTCTTATCACTGACGCGTACATACCGCATAATCCGGTCCTGCTCCGTAGCATCCAGTACTTCATCCTGCCTAGCAAGCGCCTCTATATTGGCCTGTCCTGCAACCCAATAGAGGTCTACCTCTACCTCACCCATGAGAAAGTCCCTGGTACTAGGGTTTAACCGTTCTTATCAGCACACCATCACGGAGTTGGTGCTGCCCTCTATAGACGTAGTGGCTGTAGCTGGAAAGGTCGGTAAATACCTGAGCAACGGTCGTCTCTACCCGATGGAAGGCAACTCGAATTTTGGTCACTTGCCGTTGATCTTGTTTTAATACAAACAGATCACCCTGCCCCCCATGAATCGCCGCCAGCGCTGCAAGAGGTATGGGATAGATCCCCTGCTCTTTCACAGCCCGTAGATCTAACTGAGCTTGTACCTGTAGCCCAGAGCGAAAAAATGCGCTTTTCTCCAGTATGCTCACTTTCAGGTCAAAATGTCCGTCACCCAACGGCTGACTCATAGCCCCCTGGTACACTTTGCCGGTGAAGCGCTCATGAGGATGGGCTGGAAAATGCAGTTTAACCGGAGCTTTGACATCCACTTTAGACATCTGATGCGCCGGAACCCGCAAGGTAACCAGCCAAGGTTCATGATCAGCCTTAAAGTCCAAAATGGGGGTCGTGGTGGTAACCGGCTGAGCATGGTCCACATGGCGATACAAAACACGCCCTGCCGCCGGTGCGCGCAAGCTATGGCGCTTTAACCGTTCCTGGGCTTGCTCCAGCGCATTTTCAGCTCGTGAGAGTTGAACCTTTGCCGTATCAAAGCGCTTTTTAGAGGCAACCTTATGGCTAGAGAGCGCCTGCATACGGCTGAGTTCTTTACGATTAAATTCAACCTCCAGCCGGTGCCGTTCAATCTCCTTTTTGATGAAAAAGGCATCCAGACTAGCCAACAGACTGTATTTTTTTACCTTTTGGCCACTCTTAACCTTGGGTTTAAGCATCAAACCATCGGTTAAAAAATAGAGCTTCTGTGGGGTTACTTCTAACCGACCAAAAACCTGTACCTGGGTTTTATGACCACCCAGACTAAGTGCACGTAACTCTACCGGGAACGCGTCTGCCCCATAAACGGAGCCGTGCCAAAACAGACCCAGCAGGAGAGCTACAGAACAGAGTATATGATTCAAAAAAGGCTTCATTTAGATTTATCCTCTGTGCCACGATCCATACCGGTAGCTGAAAGAGGTTCCACACCTTCAGGAACAGCGGTCGTGCGAGAAAACATGACAAAGAGCACCGGCACTAAAAAGAGAATCAGGAAGGTTGAACTCATCAGTCCGCCAATAATAACAATGGCCATGGATTTAAACATGCTGGTGCCCATGGCCAGGGGAATCATACCCGCAATGGTGGTTACCGAGGTCAGCAATACGGGCATAAAACGTTTACAAGCCCCCTCTTCGGCCACCTGGGCCAGTGGCATACTGGGCTGATGCCTTCTTATTCGGCTGCTCTCTTCCACCAACAAAATAGAGTCATTAACCACAATCCCCATTAAACTGGTCATCCCCAGGGCAGCGATAAAGGATAAACTTTCTCCACTATAAAACAGCGCAAACAACGACCCCATAATACAGAACGGTATGGCAGACAACACCACAAAGGGCAGAGAGAAAGAGCGAAATAGAAACACAAAGACAGAGAAGATCAAGGCCACCACTAAGCCAATTTTTTGTCCTAAACCCTGGAAGTCCTCCTGGCTCTCTTTTAACGCCCCCCCTAACTGAGGGGTAATCCCCTTCGAAGGAGGCGCTTTTTGCACCACATGTTTCAACAAATCCTTGGAAAAAGCAGCCGCATCCGCACCCTCTTTTAACCAGATATCGATCTCAACAATTGGGTGTGTATTCAGGTGTCGAATATCCCCTTGGCTCTGTGCAAAGCGCAGTGCCAAAACCTCATTAGCCGGAACAGCATCCCCTTTTTTATTGATCAACTCCAACCCATCCAAGACACGCCAAGGATCCTCTTTAGGGGCCTCTACTTTGAGTACAATGGGGTATTCATCATTATTGACCGTCCGAAAACGATCAATCTCCCAACCATAGGTGAGCATGGTTGAAAGCGCTTCCACATCGGGCTTACCAATGCCCAGGGACCAAGCCTGTTTCTCCAAAAAGAGGGTTTGCAACATCTCATGCAGGGGTTTGGCCGGATTAACCATAAACGTGACATCTGAATGGCTTTTGATAATGGGGTCTATTCGTCGCCCATATTCCGCCAGCTCCTCATAGTTATCCCCATGTATTTCCAAGGTAAACGTAGATTTCTTCTTACCTGCACTGGCGACATCAAAGAGGGAAAGGTTAATTTTTCCAAACAGACTAAGATCCGCAAAGGAAGCCCGCAATCGATCCTTTAGATCAATTAAAGCCCCCTCCTCATGCAGCGAAGTTTTGACCAAGTAGACACTATCACCAGCAGCATCCAACCCTAAACTTACCCAAGGAAATTGAGCCCCCAACATAGCGGCAAAGGATTCAATCTCTTCAAACCGATCCAGTCTCTGCTCAATTTGTTGTGCCAACGCCTCACGATCATCCACTGTACTACCAGGAGACATGGTGATGTTGATGGAAAGATAGGGATCACCAGAGTGCGGAAACAACTTAAACGGTAAGGTGGTACTCAACTGCAGTGAATAGAACAGCAGCCCCATAAATAGGGGTAGCACCAACCAACGCCACCCCAGGGCAAAGCGAATGAGGCTACGATAGACACGATCCCGAAATGGGATCAGCATATTCAAAAAACTGGGTGGGCTAGGTATACCCAGCAGTGTGCTGCGTGTACCCAGAGTCCCTAACATAAGGGTGGTGATGGTTACGGCCACAAATAGAGAGGCAAAGAGGCAAAGCCAGATCGTCACCGACAAGCTGCGTAGGTAAACACTGACGTAAGAGTCCAACAAAAAAACTGGCGAGAAGGCCAACATAGTGGTCAGGGTTGAAGAAAACAGCGGTGAGATGGCCGAACTGGTCCCAGCAATGGCAGCATTTTTATCGCTATAGCCATGGTAGGTCGTGAGAATATAAGCATTTTCGGTCACCACAATACCGTTATCAACAATCAACCCCAAAGCAATGATAAACCCTGCAATGCTGACCTGTTGAATACCGTAGGGGGTGAAGGAGAGCAGCATCAATGCCGCCAATAGGGAAAGGGGTACCACAGATCCAATAATCAGGGTCGAGCGAATGCCAACCGCAAAGAGCAAAACGCCAATTAAAATTACCGTACCTTGAAGAATATTCCCCAATAAATTGGAGATGGTACGACCAACCTCCTGACTCTGATCAAAAATCAATGCGACATCAATGGAGGGTGGCAGGGTAGATTGCACCTGCTTGAGTACCGACTCTACCTGATTTTTCAGCACCAACATGTTGCTATCCGGGTTTGCCCCAGCCCGCACAAACACCGTTAATGCAGCATCGGTTTTAGCCCGAAAATCCTGATTTTTCGGCTGTTTGCTAATAACCGCAAAATCCCCCAATGACACCACCTGCCCCGATGCAGTCACCACATGAGTTTTGTAAAAGTCCTCGACGTTTTGATAGCTGCGGGCAGGCCCCATAAACCGGTAGGACTTCTCAGAAATACGCAGTTCACCACTGGGCTGGTAGGCATTATCGGCACGTACCGCAGCTCGCACATCTTCCGTTGTTACCCCCAGATTACGCATTTTTACCGGATCTACCGCGATAACAATATTCTGTTCCGCTTGGATCACTTTAACGTGGTTGAGATCTGCAATATGGCGAAGCTGCTTGGCAACCTGACGGGACCAATGCGTCAATTCATCTTGAGATTCTGTATCCGAGGAGACCCCCACCAAAAATGGCACCAGTAGATCGGAGAACCGTACTTTTTGTAAAAAATATTCAAGCTTGCTCGGTAACGTGGTGCGGATGTTACTGATCAGCGAATCGACCTCCTGCCGACGCTCACTCAGATCTACCCCAAACTTAAACTCCAGGTTGACCTTGGCACGATTGTAGGAGATATGGGTGGTGATTTTTCTTATATCGGTCAGAGATCGGAATGTTTTTTCAATGGGTTGTACAACATTTTGTTGGATCTCCGACGGCGAGGCCCCCGCCAAGATAAAATGAGCCTCAAGGATGGGAATATCTACCTCAGGGTCCTGAGCTACCCGAACATTAAAAAAGGAGAGCACCCCAAACACCACGACAACCAGCCCAATCATGAGGGTAAAATGCTGGTTTTCTACAAGAAGCGTCACAAAACGATGTAATAGGCCATGCTCTTGATCGGGTTGTGACTGATTCATGATTTGATTTCTATTCATGCGGCCCAGCTCTTTAGATAGGCCATAAATGGAGCCTCAATCGGCGCCGATATTCTTACATAAAGTGAGGTATTTGCCCAGGTTGTAAACCCTACCCTACCTCTCTTTCCCTGGTTTTGACCCACTGACGCCCTTCATAGTCCACCACCACCAAAGGGTCATCCAAACCATACTTGTCCATAAAGTCATGTACAGCTTTACTCGTCCCTTCCCAGTAACCATAATCATCAAACTGGATAATCCCCCCTATACTGACACGGTCATAGAGAGATTCCAGCGTGATCATAATACTGTCGTACCAATCCCCATCAACATGAAGCAGAGCAATCTGCTCAACCTTTGCGGTCGGCAAGGTCTCATCGAACAGACCTTTAACAAACTCGGTACGTTCGCCAATCTCCAACCGTGAAAAAAGTGCCTTTACCTGGCCAAGCTCCCCTTGGAAATCCCCCGTGTAGTGCTGAGCTATCTCCAGATCGGGATCGTTTTGTGTTGGTGCAGGGATACCTTCATAGGAGTCAAAAAGCCACAACGAGCGCTCTGATCCCACTGTTTTCAGGGTCAACCCCAGCAGGGCTGCACTGCCACCTCGGGCTGTACCACACTCAACCACATCCCCTTTAATTTTCTGTACTTCAATCTCATGCACAGCATCATACAACGCTTTTAAACGGGTATTGCAGCAATAGGTGTAACCATGCACTTTTCGATAAAAATGGGAAAATTCATTTTGGGCAATGCTACGCCAACATGCCCAGAAAAAATTTCTCCCACGGGATAGTTGAAAAGGCACATTGCTGGCCCGTCGTACAAACTCTTTAAACTCCATGCCACAACCTTTTTTAATAGCCACACTTAGTATGGAATTTTAAATGTAAAGCACCGGCGTGTTTAAGTGCATTGCGCATAATACGCCAGCAATCGATCCGTCGCAGCTTGCCAGCTTAGACTTACCAGTTGATCATCTTCTTGGGGTTGTTCTGTCATGGCATAGCGTAACTTAGCCTGAAAATCTTCGGCAGAAGTATAGAGAAGCGCATTCTTAAATGGGCGAAAAGATGCATTACTTGCACAATCAGGAATGATGACAAACTTACCATGGGCCAAAGCCTCTGCCGTGGTTGAGCAGTAACACTCACTTCGGGAGGTATTAATAAACAGCCTATAAGGAGCCAGATCCTCAGCAGGCTTGAGGGTGCTACCCTTAAAACAAAAAGTAATGTGCTTACTTTTGGCATAGGTTTCTATGGCATCCCTATCTTTGCCAAGTCCATAGAGATCCATCTGATCAATGTTAGAACCACAGAGCAGATCAACCAGCTCTCGAAATCCTTTTTCCCAAATGATCTTACCTATGAAATAGAGACCCTGACGTCCCTGCCCGACCTGCTGGTGCTCAAAAAATGAGGCCGATACCCCGCTGGAAATAAAATTCAACCCCTTTGGTATGGCCGGAACGCCCGCTCCTAACAGCAAAAGATCATCACAATAACGCTGCATTAACCAGCGGTTATAACGGTTTATCAACCAAGGAACCATACTGATAGCGGGTAGGGCCTGACGGATAAAAAAATCATAATTTGTCAATACGATACCGGTTATCCGCTTGGCCCTGGGCCGATAGTCGTTCCAGGGATGTTTCCAATTAAGGTGTTCAGGCTCTTCCAGTATCAACCAATCACAGCTGCGTAACTGAGGGGCAATAGGAGCTGAGGGAAGGATAGAGCCCAAAGCCGCAAAATAGCGTGCGGGGTAGAAAACCAGCTGCAAATGACGACAATGAGGATCGGGCAACTGTTCTCGCAGGTAGCTCTCTTGACCCTGCGGCGTATCAAACACCTGATCATCCCCAAACAACAGAGCCTGCTCACCCTGACCAATCCAAGGGATATAGAGGGTAACATCCAACCCCCTTTGTGCCAGATGAAACGCCCGAAAAAAGGCTAAAATAGCCGTACCTGTACGCCACGGCAATGCTGCTGTAGCCACAATATTTATTTTTTTCAACACTTTAATTCAACCTTCACCAACGAACATAGAAGCACATAAAACCGTCACCTGCCTATATAATGGTGGACTTCATCTGTTCTAAGTTGGGACGCCGCTCATCTTCCGTCAGCAGGGGCGCAAAACGTCCCAGTTTTTCTTCAAATGCCTGTTGATAGAAATCCGGCAAACACGCTGAACGGCCTTCATGGAAAGCACGTAAAGCGGCATCTGTACGTAAACGATTCACCATCTCTTGATAGAACCCCTTAAAGACCTTTTCACCGAGGGTTCGTAGTTTATAGATATATTTATGTTTCCAGTTAGGCGCCAATGCCATACGTTTCTTTAAGATCTTGTCAGAACTAATCAGTGCCGATATCTCAAGCATTTTTTCATAAAACTCAAGAGGGGTATAATGTTTAAGAACCATCGACAGGTAGGGGGTTTGATAGAAGTTAAAGGGCAAGTCATTAAGCAACCGCCCTTCATGTTGCAGTTCATCAAACAGCGGTGTCCCCCCGTAGGGTGAGGGAATATTCACCGTGGGCCAAGCATGGGGTGCCTGCTGGATAAACGCTTTAGCCAAGGTCACAGGCAGCTCCCCCTCATCACTATCCAACCCAAAAATTAAGCTCGCCTGCATGACCAGATCTTTACCTTTAAACTGGTTAAAGATCTCTACCGTGTGGTTAAAGCGCTCCTGAGCATTGCTCTTTTTACCAAGCCCGCTTTTACTGAAATAGCTCCCCCACGACTCTACCCCTATCAGAAAAAATCGACAGTTGGTCTCATCCATACGTTGTATGCGCTCAGGCGTCAGAATGCTCTGAGAGCACTCCATCATATAGGGAACTCGATCTTCCTTAGGTATTGACTCCAACACTTCAAAAATACGTTCAAATTTTACAGCAAAATTAGGCTCCCAAAATGCCAGAACCGAGCCTTTTAAGTTTTTGGACAGAAAAGTCAAATCGGTTTTAAGACGTTCCAGGGGCAACAGGCGGTAGGGCCGATCCCAATCGGTACAAAAACTACAGGTGTAGGGGCAGCCCATACTGGATATGGTTGGAATGACCGTGACAAAACTCTTCCATCGATCAAAAAAGTGTGCCGAAGTTAAAATCTCTGGCATTCTCTGTTCAATGGTTGGAATGTCATTTAGCTCCTCTTTACTGGAGATATACCCACTGACCGCATCCCCCCCCTTAAGAATGTCTGTAATCAGTGCCTGATCACAGTTATCCACCACCACATCAAAAAATCTCAGACAGTCGACTGGGAAAGCCCGTGCATGGGGTCCACCAAAAACGGTTCGCACACCAGCCTTACGAAACTGTTTGGCCAAGGCGTAACAGACAGGGCTGTTAATGGTGGAACTGGAGATAAAAATAATATCCAGATCATCTGGAAAAGCATTTTCTATCTTGCCCACCCCATAGTAGGTCTTGTAGTAGGTTTGGTGCCCCAGTTGACGGCACCAAACAGCGATGGACTGGGGCATGACACTGGACATCTGTTTGGTGGTGGTGGTGTGGTAGACCCGATCCATCCAGTGCTGAATGGGTAGGTTCATGACTTCCAGAATTCCAACATTCATAGTGCAACTCGTTTACTTAGCAACCATTTGAAATTTTTTGTACTTTAGAAGGTGTGCCTGCGCCTGATTACTCCAGCGATGGCATCATGCTTTTAACCTGCTCATAAAAGGCCTGCCGACCATTGTTTAGATCAGCCGTTTGTAGTGCCGCCATATGCTGTTGATAAAGGGGGCTTTGATCCACCCAAGCTGTGACAGCTTGAGTAAAAGCCTCTTGGCTGGGGACGGAAAAGGCCCAGCGACGCTGGCACAACGCCTCATAAACACTCTGTTCCTGGGGCATAATACCTTCACTGATATTCAACCAGAGCAAGGTACCACTCATGACGGCCTCGGCACAGATACCTGGACCGGGTTTGGTAAACAGAACATCGGCAGCCAAGAGCCAATCACTGAGATTATCCAGCCACAAGCGCCCCTCTAGCAGACCACTAAATTGGGCTTTCATAGGTTCAAGGTGGGCCAAGATCTGAGTGTTGCGGTAACAAAGCACCAGAACATGCAAGTCGGGGTCATCGGTGGGCAGATCAGGCAGCCATGTCAGCGGGCCTGTGCTGCCATAAGCATTAACGATCACCACTTTTTTCTTGTGCCCAATGTTCAAACGCTGGCGTGCCGCAGCTTTGGCTGATAATCCACCACCCCCCTCGAACCCCTGCCGCATGATTAGAGATCCTGTATAGATTTTTGGGGCCAACCGTTCCGGTGTAGCACACTGCTGAAGCAGATATTCCGTTGCCTCCATGGAAGGCGTATAGATCCAATCAGCCCCCTCATCTCCCCACTCTTTAAAACTGCCACCAAACCAGTCGGTCACACAGGTAAGGGTCTTTAGAGAGGGGGCCTCGGCCTTTAGGTAATCCAGTAACTGAGAACCCAGTGGGCAAAAGGAGATCACCATAGAGGGGTGGTAAGCTAAAATGAGATCTTGTGCCACGTGTTGAAAAATTTTACGGAACCAGAGTAGATCATGCTGTTGATTAGCCTGAGTCAGTTTAACATAGCGGCGCAACAGATCCAGGTTGTGTCGGGAGAGATACCGCCAAAAACCTTCTAGCCGACTGACAAATGATATTTTCTCTGCTAAATCAATCGGTACATAAGCTCTGCCTTCAGCCTCTAACTCGGCCGCGATGGCTTGGGTTGTGGTGTTATGCCCCTCCCCTAATGACCAAGTCAGCAGCAGAATTGGTTTAGGGGCGGGGTTGTCTGTAGTTACGACCTTCTTTGGTACCGCCACATAGCGCAAGATCTGCCCAACATGCTCCCGGTAGCTAAGGGTCACAAAACTCAGTAATAGCAGCTTCATGACAAAAGGGTCATCCATCACCGGGCAGACCACCCCACTCCCCTCCAGATCATCCAGGGTCTGGCGACAATCCAAACGAGGGCGACGTAGACTCATCTGCAACCAGGATTCACCTTGTCGGTTTAAAGGCTCTTTCATCAAAGGGAGAAGTGCCATTAAACGCTGATCATTAATCTGTGCGGCGTAGGTTTCAACGGCCTGTAACCAGGCGGCATAGGAGAGCTGTTCAACCGCCTCACCCAACCCCCTTAACTGGGTCAACATTTGGGGTAGTGTTGTGGGGTTAGGGTTAACCAGCGCATAGATCTTAGCCTGCTTCTGATCACGGTGACTTAGGGCAACCACCGCCTGAGCCACATAATCAACCGGGGCAAAATCTACATTCAAGGAGAGATCAAAAAAACGCCCCATGTTCAGGCTAGCCAGCAATATTTGGCTAAAAGCATCAGACAGGTTAAAGCCGGTACGGTTGATATCCTGTGCCGGGCCAATACCATTGGGACGGTAGATCATTGCTGGCAGCCCAGCTTCAACCGCAGCGCTAACCAGACGCTCAGCGACCCATTTACTCTGGGCATAGCCACCAAAGACCTCCAAAGAGGCCTCCGGTAAGGGGGATTCAGAAACCTGTTCTTGGATGGAATAATAGTCCGAATCAAAAACGGATGCGGTGGAGATATAATGAAGTGACTTTAACGATCCATGACACGCAAAGCGCAGGCAAGCCAAGGTGCCCTCAACATTAGCCGCCTGCAGCGCTCTATAGGGCCGTGAAAAATCCACCATAGCACCATTATGATAGATCACCCCAACCTGTTCACTTAGCCTGTTATAGCGTGATGCTTCCAGCCCGAACCGTGGTTGGGAAAAATCTCCACACAGCAGTTGCAGATGCTCTTTATCCTCTTCTTGCCAAAGATTATAGCGCTGCATATTCTCCTGTAGTCGCGCTAAGGCTGCTGTAGGATGATCTGCCCGAACCAGACAGGCAATGTGTGTTTCACCAGCATCCAGCAGGCTACGCAACAGGTAAGCCCCTAAAAACCCCGTAGCACCTGTTAACAAAACCCCCTTTGCAGAAGACTTGGGAAGAGTCGCTTTGCTCAGTGAACAGGTTATATCCTGGGGCAGGCGGGCATCCTTAGCCATGGTGGTGTAGATTGAGGTTTGCTGTGGGGTTTGGGTATGAAAAACCCCGTGCTGCTGGTAGTAGTCTATTTGCCCGGCGCAGCGTTGTATGCTGCTGTTTTCCATAACCACCTGTAAGGGCATCGGCACATCAAACTGCTCTCGAATTTGGGCCAATACCTGTACCAGCTCGAGAGAGCTCCCCCCCAAATCATAGAAGGGGGTGTGGATGCTAATACGACTACCCGCCCAAATGTCAGCAAAGATCGCGGCCAGCCTCTTTTCCGTGGTGGTGTCTGGGGCACAATAGGCGCCATCCCCGGTTGGCAGTTGACGACGCTGAGCCTGTTCTATTCGGTGGCTAAAGGTCTGCATATCTGCCGTAGAGAGCCAAAGCTCCCACTGCTTATGCACGTAAGAAGGTGGCGGATAGCCCCCTGCCCTAACCGACGATACCGCTTTGTGCTTGGGGGTCGTTGCGGGGGAGATAGTGGTCGCGTGGGCTTGGGGATCAAAGCTTAATGCAGCCAGATAGTCTGCCGAAAAACGCAGGGGGCTGTCGAGTTCAGTCACACCCTTTAGACGTGTCAGAAAACGTGCTACCGGCTCGTTCCGTACGGTGGGGTGGTAGATAATCTCAACCTGTGCAACCCCTTGTTGCTGCGCAAACAGACCTGCCTTGGCCAGCAGCCCATGCTCTACCCCACGCCCCAAGGCACGGCAACTTAAATAGAGTGACTCAACCATGGCACACTTTTGTTCAACCTTTACAACGATTGCCCCCACCAAACCATAGTGGCCAAAGCGATCTTGAAGGGTAACGGTCTCAACATGGCTGCTTTCAAGCCCAATTAACCCATGTAAGGCCTGTTCACTGTAGCGTTTACCAGCACTGTTAAACTGGTTGGTACGCTGGCTAAGCTGACTGACCCGTGGCACCTGAGCCGAACAGAGCGGCTGAAACGCCATCTCAAGCGCTAACCCCTCAAGAAACTCAGCATAGCTGGGGGCTTCATTCTGCCAACTGCCCCGGGCAACACTCTGTTGGTAAAAGTCACTGCGTATGCGATCCTCTGTGGTCACCGGTGGCGGATCCAACAACCATAGATGGTGAACAAAGCGCAGAATATCTGCTTCATCACTGGGTATACGCAGCCCTAATACCTCAGGACAATGGGCCGCAACATCAGCCAACTCCAGCGGGTTGTCATCCACAAATACAAAACTATCCAGACCCAGATCCAGCTCCTTAGCCAGAGCTTGAATGTTTTGTGCCTTGGGTGCCCAGTTGACCTTCATCCCCACAAAATGTTGACGTGCAAGGGGGAACTCTGGCCGCTGAGTAAAAACGGCCTCAATATCCTCAGCACTGTTTTTACTACAGAGGCAAAGCAGTACCCCACTGGCCCGTAATGCCAATAGTTTTTCATGAAAAAGATGCCGAGCTGCACTCACCTCTAGCCCCGCTGGCCCATCCTCCCCCACCACACCACGCCACAGGGTTTGGTCGGCATCCACCACCCAAACCTTAGCCGCCGGCCTTTGCCGACGGTAACAAAAACGGGCAATGGCTGTGGCTAACAGATTAAAATAGGCTGGCTTGTAGGGAATGGCACCTAAGCCATCCAGCGTCGGATGATGAATATCGGTCATGGGATAACGGGCTTGCAAAGCATCCGCCGATAACCAAGTAACCAGAGGATCATCCTTAAACGCCGTTGCCAATGCCCCAACAGCCTGGTCCTGCACAGCGCTTTGCGTACAGGCGGGATCCGGGCAGAGCATCAACACATACTCTGTGGAACCCGTAGCAGCCCGTGCGGTGTGCAAAGCCTGGATCAGCTCTGTAAGAGTGGCCTCAACCCCTGCCTCTTGCCAGTCGGTCAAACGTACCAGCAGTACATTGACCCCATGGTGGTTGTGGCGCATGGTGCTTGCTGGATCCAACAAACTCTGAAAAATCTGGTTAAAACCCGCCCAGCGAAGGTCTAGAGGCATATCCAGAGCCCGCATCCAGTATCGCAATGGGGGGTGTAACAGATCTGCCGTAAACGTTGCCGCCACAACCACACGCTGAGGCACCAACCCCACCTGCCCCAAAATCTCTGAGACCAAAGCCTCAGGCTGGCTGATAACGGCACGCAATAGTTGTTCAAACTGTGTGCAGAGTTTCTCTATCGCGTGTGCGGTAAAGAGATTCTCAGCATACTCCATGTTGAGTTGCATCTGCCCCGGACGCTCCACCAAGGTCAGTGCGAGATCAAAATCCAGAAAACTGCGCCCTACAGGTACAGAGTCAATAGGGGCACCAAACAGTGCCTGCTCCGGTAACTTGACATGGTTAAGAATAACCTGCACCAGCGGATGGCTGGGGGACCGGGCGGCTAACTCTGAGAGGTTGGGCGGCTCTGCTGACAACAAAGCGGCTACGGCATCTCTACTCTGTGCCAACAGCGTGCGTACCGAACTGGTTTCATCACTACGCAACGTCACCAACGATACCTTAGCAAAACAGCCGATAAGCTCTTCCCACTCCCTGTGCTGGCGGTTATGCAAAGGCAGGCCAATATTCATACGTTGTTGGCCATATTGCCCGCGCAGCAATAGATACAACGTACTTAAATAGAGCGTAAAAAGGGTTTGCCCTTGGCTACGGCAGAATTTTTGTAGTTCAAGCTGTAGCGATTCAGGTAAGGAATGGATGATCTGAGCCGCCGGATTTTTTAAAAGACGCCGTCCATCAGGTTTAAGGGGAAGTTCCAGCTCTTGGCGCTCTGGTGGCTCAAAGGCAGTTTGGGGGGTAGAACTATGTGCAACACCATCCTGCTTCGCTTCAAACCAAGCATAATCACCATAATGGTGGGAGAGGTGTGGCAAAGGCTCTCCCTGCCCTGTTTCCCAAGCCAAATAACAGTGGGACAACTGATCAAAAAAGAGCTGTAATGAACGCAGGTCCCCCATAATATGATGCATGCTCAGCATTAACACGGTGGACTCTGGCTGCTGAATCACACCCAAATGCCACAAGGGCCCTTGCTGAATATTCCAACTCAGATCCGCCCACTCCCTCTGACAACGCTGAGTAGCCTCACCCTCTTGTGCTTGCCACACCGTCAGTGAATAGGGCTGGGGATCCCGGATAGACTGCCTAATTTCATCCTGCTCCGCCACAAACCGTGTATTGAGTACAGGTTGATGGCGAATAAGCGTATCCAGCGCATAGCGCACAAGTTCAATGTTTAACGGACGTTGAATCTGCAGAGCGGCTGAAACGGCCAAACTCTTCTCTTCACCCGGCATACAGAGCTGATGGTTACGCCAATAGCGTTGCTGCTCAGCACTTAACGGATAGTTATGACTCAGCGGTGCCTTAGGAGGGGCTGTGTCTAACGCACGGCGTTGCGCATCCCCCTGCTCTTGCAGGTAGGTCACCAGCTTGGCTGGCGTGTCATACTGTGCCAGGGTTTCAAACGACAACCGCACCCCTAACGCTTGATTAAGCCGATTTCCCAGCATGGCTAAGCTTAAAGAGTCCAACCCAAGCTCTTTAAAACTACGCTGAAAATCAATGGCCTCTGGCTCATAATCAAAAAGTGTCTGCAGTTGGCCTATTAACCAAGCTTGCCACCCCTTATCTCCATCGTTGTGGTGTATAGATGACGCATCCAGGTCGATAGACTCTGTTTGTCCCTGCAGGTTAGCGAAGGATTTTACCTTAGAATAAGGCTCAGGCAGCCAGCAACGTGTACGGGCAAAGGGATAACTTGGCAGAGAGGAGAGACGACACGCCCGACCAGCTTGGCTCTGTTTTTCCCACACCACTTTTTCACCCTGCAACCACGCCTTCGCCTGCGGGGCCAAAACACCGTGCGGCTCTTCTGTCCCCTCACCAGCTAACCAGCGTTCCAACCCACGGGCTAACTGCTCCAGGTTATTGGCACAGATCACCAGACGGCTTTGCATGGCTACACGCCCACACTGCAAGGTGTAAGCGATATCTATGGGCCTTTGTTGTCCAGGTATGGCGTATTGATACAACCATGCTACAAACTGTTCTGCTACAGCCTGTAAGCGTTCATCATCTTTTGCTGAAAAGATAAAGGGATAAGGGGTGTGGAGGGTATCATCATCACCAGGCTCAAGCGCGGGTGCCTGTTCAACAATAAGATGGGCATTTACCCCACTGAAACCAAAGGTGTGTAAGGATGCCCGGCGGGGTCCATTCGTTACCGGCCAAGGTTCATGCTGGGGGTGCCAATAGAAGGGGGTACCTTGGGGCTTAATTAAGGGGTTTAAGCTTTTAAAGCGGGTTAAACCCGGTTTTATCCCCTCGCGTAAGGCAAAAATCACCTTAAACAGAGCCGCCATGCCCGATGCTGCCTCTAGATGCCCTACATCATTTTTAACGGAACTGATTTTACAGGGATCTTGTGGCATACCAACCTGGGTGAATGCCCGCTTTAGGGCCCGGAACTCCACATTATCCCCCATGGAGGATCCAACCCCATGGGCTTCAATATAGCCAGTTCCTGATGCCGACAAACCTGCCGCCTTGTAGGCCTCAACCACAGCTCGTGCCTGCCCTTTAAGATCTGGGGCGACCAAGGAGAAAGCACGTCCACTATGGTTCACGGCACTGCCCCGAATCACAGCTTGAATAGGGTCTCTATCCGCCTGGGCTTGCTTAAGGGGTTTAAGAAGTACCGCACCAACCCCTTCACTACGCACATAGCCATCGGCCTGTTCATCAAACGCACACATTGTACCTTTGTGGCTAAGCATGCCTGCATGATCCAAGGCAATGGTTGCAGCAGGCGTTAACATCACATTCACGCCCCCTACCAATGCCATTTCACAGCCACCCTGTTGGATCGCCTGCACCCCTCGGTGCAATGCAGTCAAAGCACTGGAACAGGCCGTATCAGAGATATCACTGGGGCCCTGGAGGTTAAAAAAATAAGAGACCCGGTTGGCCAACATGGCGCCCGCCATACCCGTGGCCAAAAAAGCATTTTTTTCCACCCCACTTTGGGCCAGCAGTTCACGGTAATCTTGGGTACTTACCCCTGCAAAAACGGCAACCTGACGTCCACCAAGATTATCCAGATGATACCCTGCATCCTCAAAAGCCGCCCATGCGGTTTGCAAAAAAAGCCGCTGTTGAGGATCCATATAGGCAGCCTCCTTGGGGGAGACCCCAAACAGAGCAGCATCAAACCGGTCCACATCGGTCATAAATCCCCCATGTTTAACACGGGTAGACTCCGCCTCCTCCTCAGGCTCACCAACAAAATCCTGCCAACGCCAACGTACTTTAGGTATCTGCTCAAACGGTGATGTTTGAGCATGTAGATTCTGCCAAAACTGCGTAAGGGTATCTGCCTGGGGTAGCCGGCCGGCCATCCCAATGATCGCAATAGGTTCATACGCTGGGCAGGCGTTTGGATCACTCATAGGGAGACCATATCACCCGCTAAAAAAGCCTCTCGACAGTCCCGGCGACGCACTTTGCCACTGGATGTACGCAGCACACTACCGGGTTTGAGTAAGACAATATGGGCGGCACTCAGTCCAAAGGTCGTAGATAGGGCCGATTGAATCGTCCGCATCAATACTTTGGGGTCAGCTTTGCGCAGAGCGGTACGTTCAATTTCTTGTAAAATAACCAGTTGCTCAGCCCCCTCTGTAGTGACAGAAAAAGCGACACCACCCGCCGGACGCAAGGCAGGGTCAGACTGTTCAACAGCCAACTCAAGATCCTGTGGGTAGTAGTTGCAACCTCGGATAATAATGACATCCTTTAAACGCCCAGTAATATAGAGCTCGCCATCCACACGAAAGCCTAAATCACCGGTTCGTAAAAAAGGACCCGTTCCATCCGCCAGATAAGCTTGGAAAGTTTTTTCAGTCTGTAGGGGATCATTCCAATAGCCCAGCGCTTTGTTCCCGCCCTGAAACCAAAGTTCACCCACTTGATCTGGAGTACACAATGTGTGGGTCTTTGGATCCACAATTAATAAACGGTGAGAACCATAGGTAATACCGTTACTCACAAACCGGTAGGTTTGATCAGATGTATCGGCCGCCAACGGCACCACCTCATGCCGGGTTAAGGCTTGCGCATCTACCCGGCAGGTGGTCACCGGGTACTGTTTATCCCGCCCCGCCATAAACAGGGTCGCTTCAGCCATACCAAAGCCAGGGAAAAAAGCATTTTCATTAAAACCACACGGTCCAAAATGGTCCGAAAATTGTGCTAAGGTCTCCGCCTGCACCGGCTCTGCCCCCACCATGGCTTGCTGCCAACAGCTTAGATCCCATGATTCCATCTGTTCAGGGCGAATTTTTTGGGTACAGAGTTTATAAGCAAAATCCGGTGCCCCGCAGGAGGTAATGCGATAGCGAGAAATTGCCTGCAACCAGCGCCTGGGTCGCTGTAAAAAATGAAGGGGCGACATAAACATCATGGGCACCCCCAAAAACATGGGCTGCAACATCCCCCCCGTCAGGCCCATATCGTGATAAAAAGGTAACCAGGAGAACCCTTTTTCCTCATCAATATCATTAAAAGCCGCCTGCATAGTACGGGCATTATCGATCATATTATCATGACTAACCACCACCCCTTTGGGCGCACCTGTAGAGCCTGAGGTATATTGCAAAAAGGCCGGGGAATTGCCATCAATATCCTTAGAGGGATCAAGCCCTATCCCCTCTTCCAACGGTTGATCCGTAGCCAACCAAGTGAGCTGCCGTAGAGGGCTGTCTGCCGGATATTTTTCACGTAACTGTTTAATAAAGCTGCCACTACCCAACGCCAAAGAGGCCTGACAGGCTTGCTGGATACCAAGCCACCGCTCTAAGGTAGCGCGGGGTTCGGGTAGAGGTACAGCGATCATTCCAGCATAGAGCGAACCAAAAAAGGCGGGGATAAAATCTAAACCAAAGCCATAAGCCAAAAGTACCCGATCACCCGGAGATCCCTGGGCCAACAACAAACGGGCAATAGCACGGGCCTGCTGGTCAATCTCTGCATAGTTTAAGCGGTGGGTAACATTCTCACCATCACCTAAAAACAGATAGGCTACCTGATCCGGGGTTTTCTCGGCTCGCTGGCATAATATTTCTATAAAGTTGGTATATTCTGGTGAAGCGTCATTAGCGTTCATGGAAAAATATCAGTCCTGAATTCATCGTATTAATAGGTCTGGCTAAAAAGCTGTTCATGATGAATGGGGATGAATGCTTAATCTGCAATACATGACCTAGAGGGGCATTATAATACCGTGAACCGACTGAATGGCCTATCCATTTTTTAGTCTATCAGCCATTTGTTGCGCTTTACATGGGTTCCTTTGCACCCTTGCTGATTGAGTGCTAGGATCGGCGGGTAACCGCAAAAAGGTAATATTTTTAAAGTTTATGCCCTGAGGAATGAATGGCACAACATATTTTAGTCACGGGCGGCGCAGGATATATCGGCAGCCATACATGCAAAGAATTACATGCACAAGGCTTTACTCCCATCACCATAGATACACTGGAGACCGGTCATCCAGAGGCGGTCATGTGGGGACCCCTTATTAAAGGAAATATGGGAGATACTTCGCTCATTAAGAAGGTTTTTTCCGACTATAAACCCCTGGCGGTTATGCACTTTGCAGCCTATTCCCATGTGGGGGCATCCATATTCGACCCTCTTAAATATTATGACAACAATGTCGCCAACACACTTTCACTTTTGCAGGTGATGGAGCAGTTCGCTTGCCGTACCATTATTTTCTCAAGCTCTTGTGCAACCTATGGCATCCCTACTCAAATCCCCATTCCCACCACTCATCAGCAGATGCCCATTAGCCCCTATGGGTGGAGCAAACTTATTATAGAACAAGCTTTAAGAGATCTCCATCAAGCCAAAGAGTGGAAGTATGGCATTTTACGGTATTTCAATGCCGCAGGTGCGGATAAAGATGGGGTGTTGGGTGAAAACCACCAGCCAGAAAGCCATTTAATACCCTTGGCATTTCAAACCATACTAGGTAAACACCCCTATCTTGAAGTTTTTGGGGAGGACTATCCAACCGCGGATGGCACAGCCATTCGGGATTATATTCATGTCACGGATTTAGCCACTGCCCACGTCGCAGCCTTGCAAAGCCTACTGACCCACCCAGGTAACATATGTACCAATTTAGGCACCGGACAGGGTTACTCTGTACAGGAAATCATTTCAGCTGCAGAACAGACCTCTGGCAAATCTTTGCCTGTTCGCTACGCTCCTCGTCGCACAGGTGATCCGGCCATATTGGTTGCAGCCTTGGATCATTCCCCCTCTTTTCTACCCAACTGGCCTCAACATTCTCAGTTAGAGAATATCATGCAAACAGCTTGGAATTGGCACAACCGCTGATTTCTCTAGGCACTATACAGCTTACAAAACACTTACCCAATAAGATGAAGAGCAAAAGGCCAAACCGATGCCCTATAGAGCATGCTTTAGTGTGCTGGCGCACTCTCTTTTTGCGCACCCAACTGGGGATCTACCTGTAAAAAGGATGTGTGATGTAGGGGCGTTCTCTTAAGTTTCAGTAATATTTTTGACAAATTTTCTAAATCCGTAGCCGTGACCTTATCCCTCATTCATTTATAACAGGAACAAGCCTACCCAATGGTTGACTGAAGAGATTCAGCCGATGCTTTAATGTCCACCTGAATTATTCCACCTAACCATGGCACTTTCAGTCTACTAGTCGACATATGCCCTGTTTTAAGTGAGGCTTCTCGCCTATGATAGGGCTATTCTTTATCCTACACCTCATCCAGCATATGACTGTCGATAACTCTGCACCCCTAAGTTTTTCCAGCTAAAAAGACCTCAACCACACAGCCAGGATGGCTCTTTATTCTACCTATTAACACAGCACACCACTTACCGACTAGTTGCTGAGCTTAGCTATGCATGGTGAACATCGCCCAGACAATCATCAAATAAGAATTAGGTTGGCATAGTGTTGGTATAGGTGGCCAAATGTAGTTGGTTACTCTTAATTAAAAACAGCTCCCATATGGCCAGATCCATACTGTGATTTTGCCCTTCCCATTTACGCCACGCCCGCCCTTTACGGTGAATTAATACCGCCGCACCTTCCTGGGTTAATCCGGCAGACTTTCTGGCCTGTTTTATCTGTTCTGGGGTAGGTGTATCCAATGTTTTCATCTCAATCTCGTTTATTTGGGTTAGGAATAAAATAAGTAGGTCAAAGCCCACTCTACCTCTTTAAAAAATAATGGTCTGCAAACATACGACGAAGATGATCATAAACGTTGTTGTTCTGCTTATTTGCCCCGCTGGTCGGTACTTTTACCAAATAACGGCTGTAAGGCAACCAGTTACGCCTAAACAACAACATCCCAGGCTGTAGTCGTCTGTGTTTTTTTTCTGTTCAGCTGTTTTACCCAACCCAATTATTGCCTGAAGTATCTACACGCTTTCCAAACAGAGTTCAGATACTCTCACTACAATAAGCCTGAATGCCAACGCATAAAACACCTGACAGAAATTTTCCATCATATCAAGAGATGTCGATCTTTACCTGAGATACAAACCGTTTATCAAGCAAGGGATGTGTACGGGTACAAGCGATGCATCCAACAAGGGAGCTCTGGCAAGGCCTTAGATATTCATTCACCACAACACTAGAAAGAGCATGAGTGGAGCCGGTCGGGGTCGTACGAATCTCCTCATCATGCACACAACGCACTCTCTCAACGGAGCTATGGCCCCAAAAAGGATGGGTTTTATATACGGATCTCCTAAAGCTCCGTCATCATACAGCCTCCCTTCTCCCAGACGCTGCAACACACATGCGCCCAGACTCAACCCATTACACCCCCTGGTGCCTAATGGGGGGTATTTGTTAAACTGCCTACTTTGATATCTTATTGGAGGCTTAATAATGCCCTACCCCATTTCAGCCATGCCTATGGTGTTTTTACTGTCACTCTGCACCTGGATGGGATACACCGCACCACTTTGGGCTGAAAAGGGACCAGAACAAACCACCAACGCAGCTTTCTGTAAGCCGGGCGAATACCGGGCGGACGGTCACGGTATTGTGGGTGACTCCTTTTCTGATCCAGATTACCGAGTTAAAAAATCAGAGAAATGGCAAAAACAGCCCATCCGCTACGGACAGTGGGCCAAAGGTGCTGACTTAGCTCTGACACTGGATCAGCACCTCTATGCGGCGCTTACCCCTATTGTGGCTCGGTTTGCCAAACAGCAAGGTATTGAAATTGTACTTAAGGAGGGCACATGTGGCGTGTCTCAAGGCTTACTCAACCGTAAACGCGTAGATCTTGCTGGTTTTTGCTGTCCGCCCGCAAAAACAGACCGTCTTCCCGGCTTAACCTTTCACACGCTCTCCATCTCATCCTTGGCCATTGTGGCCTCTGTCAAAAACCCCATTGAAAATCTCACACAAAAACAGGTTAGGGATATTTTTCAAGGTCATATTTCCGACTGGGGGCAGATAAAAGGCTATCAGAGCGGGCACCTAAACAATCATGCTGTATGGCCTGTTGGGCGCCTACATTGTACCATTCGCCCTGGCCACTGGCGGCGTATTTTGGCCGATGAAAATCTCTTCTCCCCTCGGCTTGATGAAGCGGGGAGTATTCCTGAAATGATCCAAAAAGTAGGCCGTTATCCCAATGCCGTCGGGTATGAGGTACTTTGGGATGTTATTCAATTTGGCGGGCCAAAAAATCCGGTTAAGGTTCTCAAGGTTGATGGTCTTCATCCCAATGATGATCAAGCATTAATTGAGGGGCGCTACCCCTTTTATCGCACCCACAGTATCGCCATTTGGACCCCTGAAGCAGGCCAGAACCCCCATGCAAAAGCCTTGATCACTTATTTGAATGATAATCTCTCTACACTACCTAAAAAATTTCACCTGATCTCTTCTAACAGACTCCGAAAGGCTGGTTGGAATTTTCGTGGTGAAGAGCTGATTGGAACCCCCAAATGAGAGCACACCACAAGCTCTCTATCATTCGTTTTTGGCAACAGCGGGTTCCCCTCACCCTTAAGGTGCTGGTTCTGCTGGTCATGGTTGGTATTCTCTCATGGAACGTACTCGACCATATGCAAAACCGCTGGGCCAGCAAGCTTTTTACACAACAGTTGGAAGATACCCTTGAACGCCGTTTCAGCCGTAGCCTAACCCAGTTAAAAGGCTATTTACGTCAGCAGAAAAAAACGACTCAGCTCTTTGTGCAACATGCTCAACTGGTTAACTATCTACGTATTCGCCATGATTGGGGCTGGGGAGAACAGCACCAACTTAAAATCCATGAACGACTCCCCTCCTGGCTACCATCCTCTGCCATGATTCGGGATTTTACCCGCAGTGCCAGCTTTTTGCTCCTGGATGAGGATTATCACATGCAGGAGCTGTTCACCAACGGTCGGCGCGATTTAGATAAAAACTACCTGACCCCCGAACTGCTGGACTATTTGAGTGAGGGGGGACCATCTAGCATTACTCAATCCAACGGGGTACCGCTCTTTATTGCTGCAGAGCCTGTGCGAGATGCCATTGGCGAAACCATGGGAGTGCTGGCGTTAATTCTGCCACTGGATGATCGTTTTCTTATCGATTTTACCCGTCAGTTCGATCTGGAAGGTATTCAGGTTTTTATTGATGAGCAAGAAGAGCATGTCATTGCCAGCAGTGACCCCCACACGGTACCGGTGGGTACCGCCATGGCCCAGCTGGCACAAACCTACCTCTTTGTTGGGCAGGATTTCTTTAATTACGCCTTTTCATCAGAAATGACCTTTCAGGTGGCAGCCCTTATTCCACGCTCTGCGGTGGATGATCTTCACCAACAAATTTTAAAAACAGGCCGGACAGAGAAAATGATCTCGACCCTGGTCTTTATTGCCACCTTTGTGCTGATCCTCTTTTGGTTGTCTGGTAAGTTAAAACGACTCTCCTACCAAATTAATCGTTTTTCAGAACAAAACCTTGGGGTTCAACTGGAGGTTCCCAAAAGAGGGGATCAACTTTTTGCGTTAAACCATCTTTTAAACCGCTTTTCACTGGAGATTACCCGCTCTCGTGAAGGGTTAACCCAAGAGTTGACAGAGCGTAAGCGGACTGAAAAACTTTTACGTGAAAGTGAAAATCGATACCGTAATTTGCTGGATAATATAACCGATTGGGTGTGGGAACTGGATAAGGATGGCAATTTCAGTTACAGCAGCCCTCGGGTCTCGGATCTACTTGGGTTTAAGCCTGACGAGATTATGGGTAAACCACCTCACCAATTGATGGAGCCTGAAGAACGCCACCGGGTCGAGCAGCTGTTTGCAGAAATAGCCAGCCGTCAACGCCCCCTTGAGGTTTTTACCAGTAACATGCTACATGCTCAATCGGGTCGTCATGTGATTTTAGAGACCAATGGCGTGCCCTTTTATGATAACCAAGGGCACTTTAAAGGCTATCAGGGGATCTCACGGGATGTCACGCTGCGCCACCATTATGAAGCCTCCTTAAAGCAGGCCAATCAACGTTTGCAAACGGTTTTGGATGGGCTGGATGCCATGGTTCGGGTGACAACCCTGGATCAAAATGAGAGCTTTTTTATCAATGCCATGGCCAACACCCGGCAGCAAAGTCTACCTTGTGCTCAGCATCATCAATCTTTGCATATGGAACCTGAGCTTAGGGATGCCTTGTGCAACGATACCGTACTGGTAGGTCCTGAAGGGGACCCCCACCGGGGTATTTCCGGTGAATATTTTCATCCCTCAGAAAAGCGCTGGTATGCCGTTCGCGTACTGGCCATTCGCTGGGTAGATAATCGGTTGGCGAGACTAGAGAGCATTACTGATATCACCGAAAAAAAGGCCTTGCAGGAATCTTTAAGGCACCTAAAAAATAAGCTGGAAATTGAAGAACGCAAACGTTTGGGTAACCTGCTGCATGAGAGCATTGGTCAATCACTTCAAGCCATTAAACTTGGCTTAGAGATGAAAAGCCTACCTGCCGATCAAGCAGGTATCAGCTTAAAAGATGAAGTAGCTGAACTGCAAGATGCCATTGGCCAGTTACGGGATATTACCACTGTTTTGCGTCCCTCTTTTTTAGAACGCATGAATTTGGAAGAGGCCATGCGCTGGTGGTGTCACCGGTTAGGGCGCAACTGGGAGGGTGAGCTTGAGCTACATGCCTCTGGTAATTTTGATGGACTAGATGCCGAGATCACCTACAATCTGTTCCGTATTCTGCAGGAGGGTCTGACCAACGCCTTAAAACATGCCCAGGCGACAACGTTACGGGTGGAGCTACAGCATGTTGAAGGAGAAGGCATTACGCTTGTCGTGGCGGATGATGGGGTGGGTATGGATCTGGAACAGGCCCGTCGTACAGCCAAAGGGTTAGGACTTTCCATTATTTCTGAACAGGCCGAACGCCTGGGCGGCACCGCTCAATTTACCACGGCTCCTGAAAAGGGGCTCACCATATCGGTAAGGGTACCGGAATGATACGAATCATCATGGCTGACGACCACACCATTTTTCGCCAAGGCCTGGCCCATCTGTTAAGTGCACATAGTGAGGTTGAGATTATTGGTGAAGCCGGACGTGGTGATGAAGCACTGGAACTGATCCGTTCCTTAAAACCAGACGTCGCCTTATTGGATATCTCCATGCCCGGTTTAAATGGGCTAGATGTGGTTAAACAGGTTGTCTCTGAGGGACTAACTACCCGGCTTTTACTGTTAACCATGCATGATGATCCAACCTTGGCGATTAAGGCTGATCAGGCCGGTGCATTAGGATATGTGGTGAAGGATAATGCCTTTTCTGAACTACAGGATGCCATTGCGGCTGTTGCTGCAGGCAAACGTTTTATCAGTGCGGTCGTCGAAGAGAAAGTCAATGAATTAGAGCGGTTGGATGACCTACCCGTACAGCTATCTCCCCGTGAAAAAGAGGTGGTTAAACTGGTCGCCGAAGGACAAACCAATAAAGAGATCGCACGGACCTTGGGTATTAGCCCTAAAACAGTGGATACCCACCGTACACGACTTATGCGTAAGCTTAATCTACATACCACGGCTGATGTGGTGCGCTACGCCATGCGTATGGGGTTGGTTTAGCGATCACCCATAAAAAAGTAAGATAAGCGCTTGCAAGCTGTACAGAGTAAAACTATCGTGATGGGTGGGTGTAGAGGGGTCTGGTGAGCATTTTTCAACCAAGCCCTATTTCGATGACTTTTTTTAGCTCGATATAGGTTGTAATGGATATTCAACGCATTGAAGAAGGGGATCAGATTGCGCTGGTCCTAAAGGGAGAGCTGAATCATTTTGCACATCAGCCCTTTATGAAGTCTATACAGACACTGCAACCAAACCATACGTGTACGATCCACATGGATATGGTCAACACCATAGACAGCGCCGGATTAGGCATGTTGTTGGTTTTGTTTGAGCAGATGGGTAGTAAGCCTAAAAAGGTCAAGCTGTGCAACCCGACCCCTCAGGTATCAGGTGCCCTTAAAAACAGTAACTTCTTCTCCCTGTTTGAAGTTCGGGATGATTGCCCCATCCGCTGATCCTATATGTGCAAATGGCTACAGACGTTTTTCCATGACAATTTTTAAATGATCTAAAGAGAGCTTACCGGCCACCTGTTGCATGGCTTGCTGAGCCATATCCTGCTGCATAGGTCCTAGGTAGAGACGGGTTAAGCGTCCATCATAAAAAGAGCGTTGTACAAACTGATCAGGACTAATGGCCAGCACATTACTTACCTGTAGCTTCATCTTTGCCAGTGCCGTCCGGTTACTAAAACTCCCCAAATAAACCAATTTCTTAGACAAATCACTTGCCAACCGTTTGGTCCGTATAACCTGCACAGGTTTCAGTTTAATACGTGTAACGTGGTTTGCAGACCCTTTTGATAACGGATGGGTCGCGCGATAGACCGTTTTCTTAACCTGCTTAGGCTGTGGGGAAAAACCAGTTGGCTGCGTTGCGTGTGTAGAGACTTGGGCTAAAGCAGCCCCTGCTGCCGGCTGTAACCACTGAGCCATATAAAAAGACTGATAGGAGACAGGTGGCATGGCAGGTTGAGTGTGAAGTTTACGCCCCAGGTAAGGGGAAGCTTCCACCACAGGCTCTAAGGTTTGATCTTCAGCCGTGGTTGAATTGTACGTACTCTCTAACGGCTCTGATGAAACCGTTGAAGCATGAGCCGCCCCCCTCTCCCCATCCTTAACAAGCTGGGCCTCTTCTTCAGAAGGTGGCACTTCATCTATTTTATTGACAGAATTCGACTTTGCCGCTGCGGACACAAAAGTGGCGATATCCATGCGGTTATGCTGCAACCAAGAGTGTTGTGAATTCTGAGAGGTCACATCCGAAGTAGAGAGGGCACCACAGTGCACGCTATAGCGGCTTTTAACTTTGGCCATCTCTTTAAAAGCCTGCTGATGCTGCATGTACCGGGAATTAAGGTGGGTTTCGGACAGAATACGGGCATCCTCCAGCACCTGAACCAAAGCCTCTTGCTCTTTATACTGAGTAATTTGAGCCTGAATACTCTGAAGGTGCTGCTCTGCCCTATTCAGCCGTTTTTGAGCCAGATCCACCTGCTGGTGATGATTTTCCAGCACTTGGGCACCCTGCTCACACTCCTGTTTCTGAAGCTCCTGGTCTGGGAATAACTCAGAAAAGACTTGGTTTAGAGGATTTTCCACCCCATAAGCTGTGCTGCCATAGGTCAGCATAAGCGTCAAAAAAATTCCGCTTTGTAACCTGACTCTCGGTTTCATGCCATCACCCAGTCCCATTGGGTATCTCCCGCTTAATATGCCGGATATCATCCATGATCTATTGACCCTCTAAGAGTTATAGAGATGGGGTTAAACACCTTCATAACCTCTCTTCTTCTAAACGTTGCACGCTCTACGCCAACTGCTCAGACATCGCCACATACAAACCATTACAGTAAACATTTATTTACATATGGAAAAGAGTGAACATTTCTCTTCCTCACCCTAAGGCGCAAACGATTGACTACAGTAGACTGTAAATCAGCCGCGTTGTTTGTTGTGCAGGTTAGCAATATCAAGCACCTGTAATATTAGTAATATTTATATTTTTTACTGAGTTGGCCCAAGCTCTGCCTTGTAAATAGGGTTGGATACACAGGTAACCCCAGCAACCTAAGTATCCTGGTTAGCAAGGATGTTAACCATGATAGGCAAGGAAGCCCCTTTTTACTCAGATGAGGGGTCCAACCATGCAAGAACTGCTACGCGCCCTACACAAACCCATTTTATGGGCAGCCTGCATGAGTATTGGGGTTAATTTGCTGATGCTTATTAGCCCCATATACATGATGCAACTGTTCGACCGGGTTTTAACCAGTGGTCACCATGCCACCCTCTACAGTCTTATGGGGTTAGCTCTCGTGGGTGTAATTACCCTGGGTGTTCTAGATGCCTTAAGACAAAACCTGATGGCCCGTGCAGCCAGCTGGTTGGAACAGATGGGCAGCCAACAAGTGGTTGCCCATACCATTCAAGGAAACCCTACCAGCGTTGATGGTCTACAACACCTGGGCCGTATTCGAAATTTTTTGTCCAGCCCCGGTCTGTTTGCCTTGCTCGATACCCCGTGGGTCTTCTTTTTTGCTCTAATTTTAGCTTGGATGCACCCATGGTTAGGTCTTGCAGCCATTATTGGGGCAGGTATGTTGCTCACCATCGCCTTGCTTACGGAGCTGCTCAGCCGTCAAAGCATTGCCCGGACACAAAACCTACAAAGCGAAAATGCCCAAATTTTAACGGCAGCCATGCAAAGTGGAGATGCCGTTAAAGCCATGGCCATGACCCAGCCCATTCAAGATCAGTGGATAAGCCGTATGACGGAAGCTTCCCACTGGCAGCGTGTTACAGCAGAACGTGGCGCACTGCTGGGGGGGGCAACCAAAGCGGTTCGTATGAGTATTCAGATCATTGTGCTCTCTTTGGGAGCTGTCTTGGTCTTACGCAATGAACTGAGTGCAGGCGGTATGATCGCCGCATCCATCATGCTTGGTCGTTGTCTGGCCCCGATGGAGCAAGCGATTGGGGGTTGGCGTAATTTTATCTCTGCCCGCCGTGCATGGCAGCAACTGGCCAAGCTACCTTCTAACCAAGCCTCGCTTAATAGCATGGCTCTGCCCAAGCCAAGTGGTGCCATACAGCTCGATGCATTGACCTTAAACCGTGAGGCTGGCCAAGCCCCCATCCTGGAAGATCTGACCCTAACCCTTGAGGCAGGCAGTGTACTGGCCATTGTGGGTCCTTCTGGCAGTGGCAAAAGCAGCCTTTGCCGCCTGTTGGTTGGGGCCACAAAACCCAGCACTGGTCAGGTGAGTTTTGACAACCGTCCGGTAACAGGCTGGAACTCCGATCAATTGGGAGCCTGGATTGGCTATCTGCCTCAAGGCGTGGAGTTACTGCCAGGAACCTTAAAAGAGAACATCGCCCGTTTTAACCCTAAGCTTGATGAAGCCAAAGTGGTCTTTGCCGCTCAGTTAGCGGGGGTTGATGGTTTAATCCGTCAGCTTCCTCAAGGCTATGAAACCCCAATCACCCCTGGGCACCCCCTACCCCTTTCCATGGGCCAACGACAACGTATTGGTCTGGCCCGAGCCCTTTATGACAACCCTAAATTTCTAATCTTGGATGAACCCAATGCCAATCTGGATGCCGAGGGTGAAGCGGCTTTGGTAAAAGCCATAGAAACCGCCAAAGGCATGGGGCAAACCGTAGTGGTGGTTACCCACCGCCCTGCTTTGATGGCGGTGGTAGACAAAGTGGCCATTTTGCATCAAGGCCGTCTGCTCCGCTACGGTGATCGCAACGCCATACGTCGCCCTGTGGCGGTACCGACCCAATCTGCCCCAAATACACCTTCTTCTCATGCTGTTACTCAGGCCGTAGGAGCAACCCATGTTTAAGAGATCATCCGAACACCAAACGGCCTCAGCCACCCTTCATTTAAAGCAGCTTATTCGCCTACCTCTGCTTGGGGCTGTGCTGGTGGTTGTACTCTTTTTTGGTTTGCTGGGAGGCTGGTCAGCCCAAGCTCCCATTGCCAGTGCGGCCATTGCACCCGGCGCCATTAGTCCAGAAGGGTACCGACGCACGGTACAACACCTGGAGGGCGGTATTATTCAACATATTCTTGTTGAAGAGGGAGAGATGGTCTTTGCCAACGCCCCCCTGGTTGTTCTGGAAGATACCCAGGCTATGGCAACCTATCGGATTCAAAAAAACCGCTACCAAGCCCTCAAGGCCATGGAGGCTAGGCTATTGGCAGAGTCCCGATCCCAACAAACCATGGCATGGAACACTTATGACTATACCGAGGCGGATGCCACCCTCCAAAAGGATCAAGAGAACCTCTTTCAGGCTCGCTTAGCCTCCCACCAAACTCAGCGCCGTATTTTGGCCAAGCGCATTGCCCAGCTCAATCAAGAAATTGTGGGGTTAGAGGGGCAAATTAAAAGTAAAAACCGTCAAATGTCCTTAATCCGCCAAGAGATCCGTGGTGTTCGCCAGCTCGTAGAAAAGGGTTTGGGCAAACGTCCCCGCTTATTGGCCCTGCAACGCAGTCGTGCCCAAATTGAAGGTGATCTAGCCGCCCAACAAGCCGCTGTTGCTCGTGCCCAGCAAAGTATTGGCGAAACTGAGATGAAAATTCTTAACCTGGAAACCAGCCGCTGGGACCAAGCCGCCAAGGAGCTTGGAGAAGTTCGCCAGCAGCTTGCAGATCTGGCCTCACGCTTAACCAATAGTTCCGACATCTTACAACGAACGGTCATAACAGCCCCGGTTGCTGGCCGGGTTTTTAATCTGCGGTTTACCACCAATGGTGGTGTGATCAAACCGGGTGATGCTGTCTTGGAAATTGTTCCCCAACAGGAGATCTTGTTGGTCGATGCCCGCATTAATCCGAGCGATGTTGATGTCGTCAAACCCGGACTACAAGCTGAAATCACCTTGAATGCCTACCCCCAGCGGAATCTCCCCCGCTTAAAGGGTGTGGTACGCAGTATCTCTGCCGATTTAATCATCGAACCCAACTCAGGACAGAGCTACTACCGCGCCCGCATTGCTCTAAGTTCAGAGAGCCTGCAAGCACTGGATGAAGAGATTGAACTGTTACCAGGAATGGCCGCAGACACCCTGATCTTTACCGGTAGCCGAACCTTACTGGCTTACCTGACTGAACCTTTGATGCAAAGCCTATATAAGAGCTTTCGTGAAAGCTAAACACCTATAAAAACTCGGGGTTCCCCCCTTTAAGAGGAGCATGACCATGCGTGACAACCCTTATCAAGCCACAACAGGCACTGGCCTGGATGCACTCATTAAAATCATCACCTCAGATGAACGATTAAACCAACGTATTGAGGCGGAAGATATTGATGCCGGAGCTGCTGCAGCTGATGCGATGAATGCACTGATTATTGAGGCCATTCAAGCCACAGGCGTTGCCCAAAATGGACGCATTAGCACAGCAGATGTTCGCCAAATCAATCAGTGGCTTCAAGAGGATCAATCTCGACAGGATCAATGGACCGAGTGGCATGGTGATGATGAAGGTGAGGAAGAAACCGGTTTTCACCTGGAGCAAAATGATGGAGCCAACACACAACTCTATGGCCGAAACGCCGTAAATACAGTTGCAGATGGCCTCTACCATCTTGGTTTTGATGTGGAAGGTGGGCGTCTACTCAATGAAGATGGCAACAAAAATGCTCGTCTTAGTGATGTTGCCAACTGGCTAGATGATCTGCTGGCCGACGATCTGGCAACCGATACTGCCAGCAGTCTGTTAATCCATTCAGAGGTTCCCTCGCCCTACTTTAACGCCACCACAGACAGCGGCTTAGACCAGCTGATTGACATAATTAACGGTGATAACCGGCTAGAACAGCGTATTTCTACAGAAGAAATACACGATGGTGCTGCCGCAGCCGATGGCATGAACAGCATTTTGCTGGAGTCCATCCGTGCGACTGGTGTTGCCTATGATGGTGATCTAAACGCTGCAGATATTCGTGCCATGAACCATTGGATCCGGGATGAAAACCATACCGATGCAGAAGGTACCAGTTATCTAGAGAGATGGACCCAACTACATGGGGATGATGAAGAGAGTGGTGAAGAGACCGGTTTTCATCTGGTACAAAATGATGGCGCAAACAGCCAGTTATTTGGGCGGAACGCGGTTAATAGCGTGGCTGATGGTATCTACCACTTAGGGTTTGAAATTGAGGGGAATAATCTACTCAACGAAGATGGTAACCGTAACGTACGCTTAGATCGAGTTGCTGATTGGTTAGAGGAGTTACTTAAAGATGATTTGCTGGAGGCCACAAATAATGCTTCAGAGAGTATTCTTATTGATACAACGGTGAATGATCCTACTTTCCAAGCCACAACAGGAACGGGGCTTGATCAACTTGTAGAGATTATTAATAACGACGCAAGGCTCAATCAAAAAGTCTCTACACTGGATATTGAAGAAGGCGCTGCGGCTGCGGATGCCATGAACAGCATGATTATTGATGCTGTTAAGGGTACCGGTGTTGCGGTAGATGGCGATATTAACATCGCCGATGTGCGAGATATCAACCACTGGCTACGGGATGAGAACAACACCATTGATGGTGAAACCACCTACCTGGAAGCCTGGACCACCCAGCACGGAGACGATGAGGGGGATGCAGAGACCGGCTTCCACTTGGTACAGAACGATGGTGCAAACAGCCGACTGTTTGGCCGCAACGCCGTCAATAACGTCGCTGACGGGCTCTACCACCTGGGCTTTGAGATTGAAAAAGGGCGTTTGCTTAATGAAGATGGTGACCGTAATGCCAGCCTCTCTCAGGTTTCTGACTGGCTCAATGAGCTACTCAAAGAGGAGCTTTCTGCCAACCAAGAAGAGAGCCTACTGGTCGATAAAAACACCGACACCCCCTATTTTGAAGCCACTACAGAAACCGGACTTGATCAGCTGGTGGAGATCATTACCAGCGATGAACGCCTCAACCAAAAAATCTCGACCAGCGACATAAGCGAAGGCGCTGCGGCTGCAGATGCCATGAACAGCATGATTATTGATGCCATACGTGCAACAGGAACTGCCTACGATGGTACTTTAAATGTAGCAGATATGCGGGATATCAACCACTGGCTACGGGATGAGAACAACACCATTGATGGTGAAACCACCTACCTGGAAGCCTGGACCACCCAGCACGGAGACGATGAGGGGGATGAAGAGACTGGCTTCCATCTGGTACAGAATGATGGGGCTAATAGTAGTCTGTTTGGACGTAATGCCGTCAATACAGTCGCTGATGGCCTCTATCACCTAGGTTTTGAAGTGGAACGCTATAACGTTCTTAATGAAGATGGTGACCGTAATGCCAGCCTATTTAGCCTCTCCAACTGGATGGAGGAGCTTTTAGGGGAGGATTTAGCCCAGGCCTTGGATGCACCTAAAGAGAGCCTGCTTATTGATGGTTCAGTTGAAAACCCTTACACCACCGGCACCACAGATACGGGTTTAGACCAACTGGTAGAGATCATTACATCTGATAGTCGTTTGAACTACAAAATCTCTACTACTGAGATCCAAGATGGGGCCGCCGCCGCTGATGGTTTAAACCATATACTGCTGGATGCCATTCAAGAAACACAGACTGCAACAGATGGCAGCTTTGACCAGGAGGATATGCAGGCCATTAATGCTTGGATTCGTGATGCAGAAAACCAAGATGCAACAACAGGTGAAACCATTTTAGAACAGTGGGTTTCATTGCATGGGGATGATGAAGGTACGGGTGAAGAGACCGGTTTTCATCTCGTACAGAATGATGGTGCTCATAGTCGCCTATTTGGTCGTAATGCCGTTAACACAGTTGCGGATGGTATTTACCATATGGGTTTTGAAATTGAGCGGGGTCGGCTGCTCAATGAGGATGGCAACCGCAATGCCAGCCTCGACAGTGTGGCCAGTTGGTTAAATGAGCTACTAGAGGAAGATCTGAACAACAGTGAATCCGCGCTATACGACGTAGATAATCTGCTTAACTGACCAGACACCCATGGGGGGTGTGGCAGTACCCCCCATGGTCCTCTTAACCACACCACAAAAATGATTTAAGCGTATATTTTATCTATTTCAAGTGATCATATAGGTTTAATTTCTAACTATTTTCCAGCATATCGTTATTCAAGCCTACCCACCGTACACAGCCCACCCAGGCAGCTTTGGCGCACGATGGTAGAGAGGTATGACATAAAGCCTGGTATTAGCTCTTCGCACCCACAGGAATAATACTCCTATCTTTCACCTAACCAGCCTTTTGCTCAGATCACTTATTGACTCCACATGATCAGAAACAAGCCCTACACTCTCATTTCCTAAAAGATCTCATAGCCTTGAAACGTTACGTTTATTTATGAGGTTTTTCTTTCAATCACATGCCAGTAAACCTTTTAAGTATCTTTCTGCACGTGACCTAAATGTGTAGATTTGATATTGCTTCCCTTACCGTAGAAGGCGCGGCCTATTATTCCGTTTTTTTCTTTTATTGTGACGTTTCAACACAGTGAGCATACTTAACTTTAAACCGTTTACCAGCAGGCTTAGAGCCGTGGTCTTTTTACCCCCTCATTGATTCTGTGCGTATAGGCAAACCATCTTACGCATACCACCATTTTTAATGATTTGGAGCCTCTATCATGTCAACCTCACGTTTTGTAAGTGCGACAACGATTCTCCCTGTTTCAGATGCCCGACAAAGTGCGCACTTTTATGCCGATAACTTGGGGTTTACGATCTTAGGGGTGTGGAAGAGCGGGAAGGATAGCTACTATGCCTCTGTTAAACGGGATCGTGTTGTTCTGGAATTTGGAGAGGGCCGACCGGAGCATGTGGGAAGTGGTGTCTGCCATATTGAGGTTGAGAACCCTGACCTCCTTTATCAACAATGCTTGAGCAAGCCACTGGTTTTAGTTGGTGACTTGGCAGACAGAGACTATGGTGAACGAGATTTTAGGGTTCGGGATAACAGCGGAAATCTATTAATTTTTGGTACACCTTTGGCCGATAAAGATCAGCTTTTGGCCCAACAAAACCTGCTTTAACCCAACATGGCGAAAATAATAACCCCGAGTATAATCCGATAGAGCACAAAAGGGGTCATGGTCTGTTTTTTCAACCAACCGAGTAGCCAATGAATAACAACAAATGCGGATAATCCTGATACAACAAAGCCGACCAATAGAAATTGGATCTCATCTGCTTGCATATCATGACTAAGCAGATCCTTAAGGTCGAGCAGCGCGGCTAAAATACCAACAGGAATAGCCATAAGAAAAGAAAAACGGGCCGCAGCTTCGCGGGTTAGCCCAAGCATGAGCCCTGCCGTCATCGTCACACCAGAACGGGAAGTGCCTGGGATAAGGGCAAAAGCTTGGGCAATACCGATTAACCAGATCTCTTTCCAACTAAGTTTACTACCATCCTCACTACGCCTACCTTTTTGGTCAGCCCACCAGAGGAGTAGGCCAAAAAGAATGGAGGTTGTGGCGATGATCATGGGATCACGTGCAGCGGTGGAAAACCAATCTTTAAAAGCCAAGCCAACCAGACCAACAGGAACGGTAGCAACGGCCAATTGCATAACCAACCGGCTTTGGCCATCTGTTTTTTTCCAGCCCATGGGGTTTTGAATCAGGTCGATACTTCCATGCCACATTTGGACGACCTCTTGGCGGAAGTAGAGCATAACGGCCAGCAAGGAACCTGTATTAGCGGCGACATCAAACACCAACCCTTGATCTTGCCATCCAAACAGATATGGGGTAAGGATCAGGTGCCCTGATGAGCTGATCGGTAAGAACTCTGTGAGGCCTTGAATCAGCGCTAAAACTGCCGCATTGAAAAGATCCATGTGCTTTCCTTATGATGGGGAAGCCTGTAGTGGCCACCGCTCAAGGTGGGCACAGTCGCAAATCGTACACCAACAATCAAGGAATTGAAATCATGGCTCAAGTAACTCTTTCTGTCTCTGGCATGTCTTGTCAGCACTGTGTTAAGGCTGTAACGGAGGTGGCCATGGAGATTGATGGTATTACGGCGTGTGACATTGATCTTGAAAAAGCGACTGTTACTTTGACGTTGTCTGATGGGGTTGATGTTGATGCGCTGCAAGCCACAGCTTCTCGTGTTATTACAGAAGAAGGTTATACGGTACAAGGATAATGACCTTCTACTTAGCTGAAGCGAACTCATAGCCTATGTTCCCAGCTCGCTTTACCCCCCTCGGAGCAAACGATTAAAAGGGATTGAGGG
>NZ_JBAHUQ010000044.1 GCF_036689865.1 Magnetococcus sp. PR-3 | reverse complement strand
TTATTGATGCATTGTGACGAGTTACGGTGGATGCTGAACAGGGAGGGACGTGTTTATTTATGCGTTACTTATGCCTAGGGGCTCTTGTCGTGGGGGTTGGGGGGCTTTGAATGTGTGGGAGGGGTTGTGGCGCAGGTTGTGGGGGAAAGACCGTTTAAACAAGCTTTTGGCCACAAAAAAACGCAACCGACCCTGTTAGGTCGCGGTTGCGTTTTTTAAAGGTAGAGTCAAGCCACTTAATCGACTGATTTGGGCTTTAACGGTAAGGGCAGGGTTAGGTTGATAAAGTCATTACGGATCGGGGGTGTCAATGTTACGTAGCGGTCCGATTTGTAATCCATAAAATTGAGCTTACCACCCATCTCAGTATTGCGCTCTAAGATCCCCTCTGTAATAGAAGAGGTGCAGTTTTCTAGGCAGATGCCATAGCCATTGTACTCTGCAATCACAACAGAGAAGAGCGGCAGAGCGCTGGTCATAGTGGCGAGGTCAGAGTTTTCCAAGTAGCCTTTTTCAATCAATCCATCCGGGGCCCCCTGAACCATCAACGGGTAGCTGCCATAATCCCTGTAGTAGGCGACCGCAGCACTGGATAGCGTCAAAAAAAGGCCAAAAAGCACGGTATGCTCATCGGTCGGCATGATATCGGCAGCACGACGTTCGCGAATGTCGCGCATCTTGGCCAACATCCACAGAATCAGTGTCAAAATAAACAGAACCAGTATGTATTTGAACATGGGCCGACTTCTGGTTAAGGGTTGCACGGGTTTTAGGCATTTTTCTCTCTGTTTCTATAACAGATTAGCGTACAGCTAAAACCGGTAATCAAAGGCTTATATGCACACCCTGTTCCTATTTGTGTGGATTTTATCATTCAGTGTTTGTCTGAGGGGTAAAAAAATCAGGTACACGAACCGTTAGCAGGGGGATTTGCGGGAAACAAAGGGACGATGTGACGGTAAACCGAAAAAAAAGTAAAAGCTGATTATGTGATCTTGAAATTTCAATATCTGTTTTGAAAATGCCGTAAATACAAATGGTTGATGCGATGATGTTTCAGCTTATCTGTCTGTTTTGTCGAGGAATAACGAGGCTTCTTGACGGTTGTGTGAAAAAAAACGTTGCATCATACCCTGAACCCATTACCTTATAGTAGATTATTATGTAGTGCTAATACTGTGAAATCATGTGGCCCTCACGGCCCCAACGGAGGAAATGAAGCATGGCTGATAAGCACCTGGACGCTAAAGGACTGAACTGCCCCCTGCCCATTCTGAAAGCCAAGAAGGCTCTCAAGGATATGCAACCCGGTCAGATCCTGTCGATTGAGGCCACTGATCCCGGTTCTGCCAAAGACTTCGAGTCTTTCTGTGCCCAGACCGGTAACAAGATGGCTAAAGCTTCCGAGAACGGTGACGTTTTCTACTACGAAATCGAGAAGCAATAAGCTAAGGGGGGGTATCACATGTCCGATCAAAAGAAAATGGCCATCATCGCCACCAAAGGTACGCTGGATTGGGCTTATCCCCCGTTGATCCTGGCAACCACGGCGGCGGCTCTGGATTACGACGTTTCCATCTTCTGGACCTTCTACGGTCTGCAGGTAGTAAAGAAGCAGCGTGATCTTAAGATCTCGCCTTTGGGTAACCCTGCTATGCCTATGCCGGTTCCCATGCCCGTCCTGGTTCAGGCTATTCCTGGTATGGAAGCCATGGCAACCGTGATGATGAAGGACAAGATGAAGAAGAAGGGTGTTGCCTCTATCGATGATTTGATGGAGCTGGCCATTGAAGCAGAGATCAAAATGATCGCCTGCCAGATGACCGTTGACCTGTTTGACTTCAAGCACGAAGAACTGTTGGATGAGCTGGAGTATGCGGGCGCAGCTAAATTCTTTGAAGAAGCAGGTGAAGCAGATATCACGCTTTACATCTAATCCAGCTCATTCTGTTTTATGCGAAGAGATGGATGTTTGACACAAAAAGCCCGGTTTATACCGGGCTTTTTGCTTTTTGTTAACTCTTTGTTAGGCCTGAATAGGGTGGCAAGCCGTGTTGGGGGAGGTATGGTATCGGTGTGGGGTGTAGAGGTCACCGGTACGGCTCACTAAACCTCTTAAATCATAAGGTTTAACATCTTCATGGATTTTTTAGCGTCAATTATATTTCCACAGAGTGGCTAGGTTTTAGGGGGGCGGACCCGTTGGGTTATCTTGCCTGAATGACAAGATATACCCAAAAAAAGGAGAGAAAGCCGGCTACAAAAGCGCTGTTTGCGACAAGGGGGCTAGATAAACCGGCCCAGATCAGGTAAAAAGAGTGTTTTTTCGGAATTCTATGTGCGGGATGGTCGTGGGGATGAAAAGCGATCCATACCGTGGGTAAATTTATAGGCTCTCTTACCGAGAGCGGTATGTTGGTTAGGGGAGCTTGGGGATCATGAACGACAAAACCGGTTCGATCATGTCCACCTATGGACGGTATCCAGTCGCCTTTGAACGGGGTGAAGGGGTGCGTCTTTGGGATACCAACGGACGGGCCTATTTGGATTTTCTGTCCGGTATTGGGGTGAATAACTTAGGTCACAGCCATCCTGCTGTGGTTGAGGCGGTTCAAACCCAGGTGGCCAAGCTGACCCACACTTCCAACCTCTACCGTATTCCCAATCAGGAAGCCTTAGGGGAGCGGTTGATCAGCTCCTGTTTTGCCGACCAGGTCTTTTTTAGCAACAGCGGTGCCGACGCCAACGAAGCGGCCATTAAGCTGGTGCGTAAATATATGAAGGATCGCGGGCAGCCAGGTCGTTACGAGATCATTACGGCAACCAACTCCTTCCATGGCCGTACCCTGGCTACCTTGACCGCATCGGGGCAGGAGAAGGTTCAGGCGGGTTTTGAGCCTTTGGTGCCTGGGTTCCGCTATGTACCGTTCAATGACCTGGAGGCCATGGAAAAAGCCATTGGCCCCTATACGGCTGCCATTATGTTGGAGCCGATCCAGGGTGAGTCCGGTATTCGGGTGCCCGATGGGGATTACCTGAACAAGTTACGTGATCTGTGTGATCGTAAGGATATTCTGCTGGTTCTGGATGAAGTTCAGTCTGGTATGGGGCGTACCGGTAAGATGTGGGCCCACCAGTGGAGTGATGTCACACCGGATATTATGACCGCTTCCAAGGCGTTGGCTTCTGGGGTTCCCATGGGGGCCTGCTTGGCTAAGCGCGAGATTGCGGCAGCCTTTGCACCGGGTACCCATGGTTCCACCTTTGGTGGCAACCCCCTGAGTGCTGCTGCCGGTCTGGCTACCTTGGATGTTATGTTGAGCGATGACTTTTTACCCCAGGTGCAGGCACGGGGTGAATATTTCATGAATGCGCTCCGCCAGATGGCCGAAGGGCGCCGCATGGTCAAGCAGGTGCGTGGCCAGGGCTTGATGGTGGCTGTAGAGCTGAATGCACCCGGTGAAGAGGTGGCTTCTATCTGTCTCTCCCGTGGTTTGTTGATTAACTGTTGCATGGGTACCATCCTGCGCTTTTTACCACCATTGGTGATCTCGGAAGAGGAGATTGACCAAGGGGTGGCAATTTTGGCGGAAGTACTCTCCGATCTATTCTAAGTTTCTCCTGAGCACGGAGAAACGCCAACAACGTGGCGAAGTCGTTATGGGCAACAACACGCAACCAAAGCGGGACCTTCTGGCACTGACCGACCTGGACAGTGGGCAGTTCACCGCACTTTTTCAACGGGCTGCTACCCTCAAGCAGAAGCTAGAGAAGCATGAGCCTGTGCGTACACTGGATGGCCGTACCCTGGCTATGCTTTTTGAAAAATCCTCAACCCGTACCCGTGTTTCTTTTGAAGCCGGGATGTTCCAACTGGGTGGTAAAGCGCTGTTTTTATCTGCGCGGGATATTCAATTGGGGCGTGGTGAGGGGGTAAAGGACAGTGCCCGGGTGCTTTCCCGTTATGTGGATTGCATCATGGTACGTACCTTTGAACAGGCCAATGTTGAGATTATGGCGGAGTATGCCAGTGTTCCGGTGATCAATGGTCTAACGGATACCCTGCATCCCTGTCAGGTGCTGGCAGATATCTTTACCTATGAAGAGAAACGTGGATCTCTCAAAGGTAAACGGGTTGCCTGGATTGGAGATGGCAACAACATGGCCAATACCTGGATCCAGGCGGCTGTGCGTCATGGGTTCCATTTGACCCTGGCTTGCCCCCATGACTATGAACCCGATGCAGATATCCTCTCAGCGGCCCGTAAGGAGCTTTCTGAGCGTGAGGTGGATGGTTCCATCACCTTGGTGCGGGATCCCCGTCAGGGGGTGGATCAGGCCGATTTGGTGACGACCGATGTCTGGACCTCAATGGGGCAGGAGGAGGAGAACACCAAACGTAAGGAGGTCTTTGCCTCCTATCAGGTGGATAGTGGCCTGATGGCTGCGGCAGATCCTGATGCCCTGTTTATGCATTGTCTACCGGCCCACCGGGGTGAAGAGGTGACGGCAGCTGTGTTGGAAGGGTCTCAATCTGTGGTGTGGGATGAGGCGGAGAACCGTCTGCATGTGCAGAAGGCCATTTTGGAACTTTTGGTACTTGGTGATTTGCCCGTAGAGGCATAACCAACGCGTGGAAGGTGGATAGCATGTCCAATAATATCGATAAAGTGGTTCTGGCTTACTCCGGTGGCCTGGATACCTCCATCATTCTGAAGTGGCTTCAGGATGAGTACCAGTGCGAAGTGGTGGCTTTTTGTGCGGATTTGGGTCAGGACGAAGAGCTGGAGCCTGCCCGCGCCAAGGCTGAGCAGTTTGGTGTAAAAGAGATCTACATTGATGATCTTAAAGAGGAGTTTGTACGGGACTTTGTTTTCCCCATGTACCGTGCCAATACCCTTTATGAAGGGGTTTACCATCTGGGAACCTCTATTGCTCGCCCGCTGATCGCCAAGCGTCAGATTGAGATTGCCAATGCCACCGGTGCCGAGGCCGTTTCCCATGGGGCCACGGGTAAAGGGAATGATCAGGTACGTTTTGAGCTGGGTTACTATGCGCTCCGTCCTGATATTAAGGTCATTGCACCTTGGCGTGAGTGGGACCTGACCAGCCGTGACAAGCTGTTTGGTTATGCTGAAAAACATGGTATTCCAGTGCCCACCGACAAACGTGGTGAAGTGCCTTACTCCATGGACCGTAACCTGCTGCATATCTCTTTTGAAGGGAATGCGCTGGAAGATCCTTGGACAGAGCCAGACGAAGATATGTTTGTACTCTCCGTCTCCCCCGAAGCCGCGCCCGATACCCCCACCTATGTGGAGATGACCTTCCGTCAAGGTGACCTGGTGGCCATTGATGGGGTGGAGATGAGTGCTGCGACACTGTTGGCCAAGCTCAATGAGTTGGGCGGTGCCAATGGTATTGGTCGTTTGGATCTGGTGGAAAACCGCTATGTTGGTATGAAGTCTCGTGGTGTATACGAGACACCAGGTGGCACCATTTTGGGTGTGGCACACCGTGCGATGGAGTCGTTGACGCTGGATCGTGAAGTGGCGCATATGAAAGATGAGTTGATGCCCCGCTACGCCAAACTGGTCTACAACGGCTACTGGTTCTCCCCTGAGCGGGAGATGCTGCAGACCATGATTGATGCCTCACAGGCTTTTGTGAACGGTAAAGTTCGGCTGAAGCTCTATAAAGGTAACGTCATCGTGGTGGGTCGTCAGTCAGATAACTCACTGTTTGATCCGGCTATTGCCACCTTTGAAGATGATGAAGGTGCCTACAATCAGGCCGATGCCGATGGCTTTATCAAGCTCAATGCACTGCGTATGCGTATTGCGGCTGTGTTGCGTAACGGCCCTGAAAAATAACCAGAAAGGGGGCCTGGAGGTGGCATTTCTCCGGGCCCTTCTTTTGGGTTGGTTTGACCATTCAAACCGTTGAACTTACCCAAAACCAAGGGGCTGTCTGCTTGGTTACATGTCCGAAATAGGGCTTGGGGTTTTTCAAGGGATACGCACTTTCCCCTTTTAAACGAAGGGTAAAGGGTTACGCCCCAAGGTTTTATCTTTTCGTTTCCAATACCGTTCATCATTGATCCCTTCTGATTCCCCCGTATACTTTGTGCATCAGTCGGTATGGTGTGTGGCCCTATCCTACCTTTTCATTTGTTAACTCAACCGAATCTACGGAGTCATCGCATGTCTGACGGCAAGCCTATGGGCAAATTGTGGGGTGGACGTTTTAGTGAACCCACCAACGCTTTTGTCGAAGCATTCAGCGCCTCCATTGAATACGATGTGCGTCTCTACCAACATGATATCCGTGGCTCCAAAGCCCACTGCCGCATGTTGGGCCAACAGGGGATTATTCCCCAGGCGGATGCAGATAAGATTTTGGCCGGGCTGGACCAGGTCCGGGGTGAGATCGACCGGGGTGAGATGACCTACAGCAATACGCTGGAGGATATCCACATGCATGTGGAGAGTCGCCTTACCGAGATTATTGGTCCTGTGGCGGGTAAGTTACACACCGCCCGTTCACGGAATGATCAGGTGGCTACCGACTTCCGTCTCTATTTGCGGGATGAGTTGGATGCCATCTTGGAGGCGATCCATACCCTGCAATCCGGCTTGGTAAACTTGGCGGATAAGCATGCCGATGTGATCATGCCCGGCTTTACCCATATGCAGAGTGCCCAGCCGGTTACCTTTGGCCACCACCTTATGGCCTATTATGAGATGCTCAGCCGTGACTATGGCCGTTTTCGTGATATGCGCCCCCGCTTGAACCGTATGCCTTTAGGTTCTGCAGCCTTAGCGGGTACCACTTTTCCCCTGGATCGGGAGAGTGTGGCCAAAGAGTTGGCATTTGATGGATTGTGTGAGAACTCCTTGGATGCCGTTTCGGATCGGGATTTTGCCATTGAGATGATGGCCGCCTGTTCGACTTTGATGATGCATCTCTCACGTTTTTCCGAAGAGCTGATTTTATGGAGTGCTCCGGCATATGGCTTTATCCGCCTGCCCGATGCATTCTGTACAGGTTCCAGCATTATGCCCCAGAAGAAAAACCCCGATGTTCCTGAGCTTGTACGGGGCAAGGTGGGGCGTGTTTATGGGGCGCTGACCGGGGTTTTGACCCTCATGAAGGGTCTACCCTTGGCCTATAACCGGGACATGCAGGAGGACAAGGAGGCGGTCTTTGATGCGGTAGATACCGTGCGCGCCTGCTTGCGTGTTTTTGGGGATATGGTTCCAGGCATGGAACCTCAGGTTGAGAAGATGCGTACCACAGCTGGGGCGGGTTTTGCCACAGCGACAGATTTGGCGGACTATCTGGTCCGTAAACAGATCCCCTTCCGTGAAGCCCATGAGATTGTGGGTACCATCGTCCGTGTGGCGGAAGATAAAGGGGTAGATTTGGATGGGCTGACCTTGGCGGATCTACAGTCTGTGGATGGCCGGATTGAGTCGGATGTCACGGGGGTCTTGTCGGTAGAGGCCTCGGTTAATGCCCGTCAGGCCATCGGGGGTACGGCTGTAGAGACAGTGCGCCAAGCCATTGCCAAGGCCAAGATCGCACTGGGCTAAGCGCCTTCTATACTTCAAATGATGATGGGGGAGGCTGGGTAGAGATGACCTGGTCTCCCCCTTGGTCTTCTGTTCTAGGCTCTTTTTTTGTGGGATGAAAAGCCCATTTTTGGGTGTGATTCATAACCGGATGGTATGGGTGGAACGCCTAACTTTATCCTGGGTCTCTTTTTAGGATGGCCTAAGATCTGCTGTTTAGAGCCACGGTTTCCATGCCTGCGCTCTGGACCCACACCCACAAAACAACGTATAACAGAGCTTTAGGATCCAGATTTTTTTGGGAGAATAGACCATGCGTACCTTACTGGTTGCTGTGATCACCCTGTTTGTACTCTCTGGCTGTGGCTATAAGGGCGATCTCTATATGCCGGATGAGAAACCTGGTAGCAAAAAAGAGAAGAAGTACTAATTCGATTGGCGGTATCTGCCTCTTCCACGCAGACCTGTGTATATGGCGCAGGATATCTCCTTCCCTGTTCAAAAGATCATTCCGTCGCTACAATCGGGCGGCGTTTAACCCATAGTGGGCTTTAGGTTATGGATTATTTTCACTATCAGGATGACCAGCTTTTCTGTGAAGAGGTAGACCTGGAAGAGGTTGCCCGTTCAGTGGGTACCCCTTTTTACTGCTACTCCGAGCGCACCCTGTTACACCATCTTAAGGTGTTTCAGCAGGCCTTTGCGGGGAGTGATAGCCTGATCTGTTATTCGGTCAAGGCCAACAGTAATCTGGCCGTTCTTCATGCATTGGCCAAGCAGGGGGCTGGTTTTGATATTGTCTCCGGTGGTGAGCTGGAGCGGGTGCAGCGGGTGGGTTGTCCTGGTGAGCGTATTGTATTTTCCGGTGTGGGTAAGAGCCATGCGGAGATCCAGGCGGCGCTGAGCTATGGTGTTCGCATGTTTAATGTGGAGTCCATACCCGAACTACAGCGCATTCAAGAGGTGGCTTTGGCCATGGATGTGGCAGCACCGGTGACCCTGCGTATTAACCCGGATGTCGACCCTAAGACCCACCCTTACATCTCAACAGGGCTTAAGCGCAACAAGTTTGGTATCCCCTTTGAGGAAGCTGTCGCGGCTTACCAACAAGCGCAGGATATGAGTCATGTGGAGGTGGTGGGGCTGGATTGTCATATCGGTTCCCAGCTGACCGAGCTCTCCCCTTTTGTGGATGCCCTAAAGCGGGTGATGGTGCTGATCCATGCGTTGAAAGATCATGGCATAGAGATTCGCAATCTGGATCTTGGGGGGGGGTTGGGTATTCCCTATGAGGATGGTGAGGCTCCACCCAGCCCAGCAGATCTGGCAACCGCTTTGCTGAAGCAGTTAGATGGTATGCCTGTGACGGTTATCCTGGAGCCTGGACGGGCGATTGCGGGCAATGCTGGGGTGCTGGTAACCCGTGTGGAGTATGTTAAAAAAGGGGAAGAGCGCCACTTTGTCATTACCGATGCCGGGATGAATGATCTACTGCGTCCCGCCATTTACGATGCATACCATGGGGTGATCCCCGTGCAACGTAAATTTGACCGGGAAGAGCAGGTGGTGGATGTGGTAGGCCCCATTTGTGAAACTGGTGACTTTTTTGCCAGGGATCGCTATTTGACAGAGGTCTACCAGGATGAGCTGCTTGCGGTACGCTCAGCTGGGGCCTATGGTTTTGTCATGAGCAGTAACTACAATACACGTCCCCGTGTGGCTGAGGTAATGGTCCGCGGTGATCAGTTTGCTGTGGTACGTAAACGTGAGACGGTGGATCAGCTGCTGGCCAATGAATCATTTTTTGAGGATTGAGTGCCGTGGCTGAACGCTTTGTAAAAATGCATGGTTTGGGTAACGATTTTGTGGTGCTGGATCACATGGATACCCCCCGTGAGCTGACGGCTCAGGAGGCTGCGTTCTGGGCGGATCGCCGTCATGGGGTTGGGTGTGATCAGGTGGTACAGTTACTACCCAGTGAGGGGGGGGTGGATGCACAAATGCGTATCTATAACCCCGATGGTTCCCAGGCTGAGATGTGTGGAAATGCCATGCGCTGTGTGGGGCTTTACCTGCGTGAGCATCGGCAGATGGCCTCCGAGTTAGCGGTAGAGACCCTGGCTGGTGTTATCCGCCCCTGTGTGAACTCCCAAGCTGCGATTACGGTGGATATGGGGCGCCCCCATTGGCAGGGCCGTACCATTCCGGTGGATCGGGATGATGAAATGGTGGCTGTGGATGTGGTGGTGGGTGGAGCCACATACACGATGACGGCCCTTTCCATGGGTAACCCCCATACGGTAGTGCGTGTGGCGGATGTTGAACATTTTGATCTGGCCACCATCGGTCCCCAGGTGGAGCATCATGCACTGTTTCCCAACCGCATAAATTTTGAGGTGGTTCAGGTCTTAAGCCGGGACCGGATCCGTATGCGGGTGTGGGAGCGTGGGGCAGGTATTACGCCCGCCTGTGGCACAGGTGCGTGTGCGGCTGCGGTCGCCTGTATGCGCCAAGGTTGGGTGGATCGTGAGTGTACGGTGGTTCTGGATGGGGGAGAACTACAGATCACCTGGCTGGAGAGTGACCGAGTGATGATGACTGGGCCTGCCACGGAGGTTTTCCGGGGTGAACTGGTGGTCGAGCTGTAGTTTTTTTGAGTATTTTGGAGGTCAGGATGACCACCATAGGTGGTCCGTTGTTCGTTAAAACAGGTCTGTGCTGGTGTGGAACAGTCATAGATGATGTGAGCAGCTGACACGGTGGTTGAAGTGAGTGGGGAATTGGGAATCTGCAATGGTTCCATCTGTAGTATGGATGGGTGTGGATCTTCTCATGTGGTTGATATCGGGCTTACTTTAAAAGCTCATCTTCTTAACAAACTTTTACGCCATGTTGGAGCCGGTTCCATGCAGTTTATTGACCTGAAGACCCAGTATCACGCCTATCAGGCAGAGATCGATGCCGCCATGAAGGATGTGGTGGAGACGGTGCGCTTTATCAATGGTCCCTGGATTGGTGACCTGGAGCGGGATCTTGCCGCATTTGTGGGTGCCAAGCATGGGATTGGCGTCTCTTCGGGTACCGATGCCCTGTTGGCCTTACTTATGGCCTGGGATATTGGCCCTGGGGATGAGGTGATCACCACAGCCTTTACCTTTATCGCCACCGCAGAGGTGATTGGTATGGTTGGGGCCAAGCCTGTTTTTGTGGATGTGGAGCCCGATACCTTTAACATTGACCCGGTTAAGGTTGAAGCGGCCATTACACCCAACACCAAGCTTATTCTACCGGTCTCCCTGTATGGCCAGTGTGCCGATTATGATGTGCTGAATGCCATTGGTGAGAAGCATGGCATTCCTGTTCTGGAAGATGCCTGCCAATCTCTGGGTGCCAGCTACCGCGGTAAGCGCTCCTGTGCTTTGACGGATGCCTCTGCCGTCTCCTTTTTCCCGGCTAAGCCGTTGGGCTGTTTTGGGGATGGGGGTATGGTCTTTACCGATAATGATGATCTGGCTAAGAAGGTTCGTCAGGTTAAAGATCATGGCCAGTCGGTACGTTACCAGCACGCCTTTTTGGGGATTAATGGTCGTTTGGACTCCATACAAGCCGCTGTTCTGGGGGCCAAACTTCCCCACTTCCAAGATGAGATTGATGCCCGTCAGCGCATTGCGCACCGCTATATTGATGGTCTAAAGGATCATGTGCAGACACCGGTGATCCGAGAGGGCAACATCAGTGTCTTTGCCCAGTTCACGGTGCGGGTGGCCAACCGTGATGCCGTACAGCAGACGCTGCGTGATAATGGGGTGCCCACAGCGGTGCACTACCCCATTCCTCTGCCTTTTCAGCCGGTCTTTAAGGAGATCCGTGCCAAAAATGGTGAGCCTGACCCCTCCTTCCCTGTTGCCGAGCAGGCTGCTGCAGAGGTGATGAGTCTGCCGATGCATCCCTTCCTGAGTGAAGCGGATCAGGACATAGTGATTGAGAACCTGATTAAAGCGGTTAAAGCTTAAGCCTGTTGGATGAGACCCCCAGGCTTTGAGGAAGCATTGATGTTTCCTTAAAGCCTGGGTTTTTCCTAAAGGGTAGGGATATGGCGATGACCGGGCGCTGTTTTTGTGGGGCGGTAAGCTACCGTATTGATGGTACCGTTTTTGACGCCCGGTCCTGCCACTGTTCACGGTGTCGAAAAGCGTTTAGTGCGCAAGCTTCGGCGTATGCCTTGGTCCAACCTGACCAGTTCTCTTGGACCTCGGGCGAGGATCTGCTCACCACCTATGTGGGGGCCCATGGCGCTGGCAAGCAGTTTTGCCGCGTCTGCGGTTCTATGTTGTGTGGGGTTGTTGCTGGTCAGATCCACGGGGTGGCCTTAGGCTGCCTGGATGAGGATGCAGAGATTGAGCTCCAGCGGCACATTTATGTGGGATCTAAAGCCCAGTGGGAAACCATTGGTGAAGGGGTGCCCCAGTATGATGAGGCACCACCCGAATAAAAGGCCCCAGTTTATAGGCTATAACCGGTCCTGACACCCTTCTTGTAAACCGCACCCCATGGGAGTATCCATGTACGCCCTGGTCGCACTCACCGGCGCACGCGACGCCTCCTTTTCTTACAAAATTCCTGCTGAACTGGCGGAGATCTGCCATCCTGGGCATCTGGTTTTGGTGCCTGTTGGGCGATCCTTGCGTACCGGTATGGTGTGGGCCCGCAGTACCGAACCCCAATGGAATAAAGGTGAGCTCAAAGAGGTTGAAGAGGTTCTGACCGACGAATCTCTGTTGGATGAGGAGTTGCGCCAACTGTTGGATTGGATGATCCGCTATTACCATCAGCCTGCTGGTGCGGTCATTACAGCAGCCCTGCCTGGGCATTTACGTTACGACCGTAAACAGCGCATCCATTGGAATAGCGATGCTGATGTGGACCAACTGTCCACAGAGCCAGAACCGCTACAAGCCATCTGTACCTCCCTACGCAAACGTAAAAATGGCCTGACAGAAGAGACCCTTGAGCGTCACCATGGCCGCAGAGGCCTGAGCCGCCGTTTAAAGCAGTTGGAGCTTGGGGGGTATATCACCACTGAACAGAACTGGAACGCCCGCCACCGTGCCGTTGAGGCGGAGGAAGCGGCGGTTAAAGAGACCATGCAGGCCGCCCCAGAGTTAACCTGGGAGCAGCAGGAGAGTGTGCAGGCGTTGGAGGCAGCGCTGCGTGGCCACACTTTTACGCCATTTTTGCTGGAAGGGGTGACAGGCTCCGGGAAGACAGAGGTCTACTTTCGAGCGGTTGAACAGTGTTTGGCTCAGGGTCGGCAAGCGCTCTTGCTGGTTCCGGAAATTGCGTTGACACCTCAGCTTATCCAACGTTATGAGGTGCGGTTTCATGAAAACCTGGCGGTTTTTCACTCGGAGCTGACCTCAGCCCGTCGTTACCGGGATTGGCACCGGGCCAAGACTGGAGAGGCCAGAGTGGTGATTGGTGCTCGGAGCGCGTTGTTTGCGCCTTTTAAAGATTTAGGTCTGATCGTGGTGGATGAGGAGCACGAGGGCTCCTATAAGCAGGAGGAGGGGGTGCCCTATAATGCCCGTGATATGGCCGTGGTACGGGCACGTCTGAATAAAGCGACGTTGGTACTGGGGAGTGCCACACCCTCTATGGAGACCCTGCATAATGCCCAGCAGGGAAAATACCACCATTTAAGACTGACGGAGCGGGCCACCGGTGTTGCCATGCCGCCGGTAGAGGTGATCAACCTTTCCGACAAAAAAACCATGGAAGGGCTGCCGTTTGGTACCTTGCTCAGCCACCCTTTGCGGGATGCCATGGCGGGGGTGTTGGCGGCGGGCAAACAGTCCTTGTTGTTTCTTAACAGGCGGGGGTTTGCGCCAGCTATTCTCTGTAATCTATGCGGTATAACGGTCAGTTGCCCCAACTGTTCGGTGGCGCTGACCCTACATAAAAAAGAGTCTAAACTGGTTTGCCACTACTGTGATCATGTGCAGGGGGTGCCGGATCTATGCCCCAGCTGTCATCAGATTGGGTTGGTAAAATTTGGTCCAGGCACTGAACGGTTGCAACTGGAAGTGGAGAACTGTTTTCCCGAAGCTAGGGTCGCACGATTGGATCGGGACTCTGTGGCCAAGGTGGGGGCCATGCAGGAGATCCTCACTCAGTTTCGGGATGGGGAGATTGATATTCTTGTCGGGACCCAAATGGTGGCTAAGGGGCACCACTTCCCCCGGTTAACCCTGGTGGGCGTTGTGTTGGCGGAAACAACCTTGTCGATGCCAGATTTCCGCGCTGCAGAGCGGACGTTTCAGCTTATTACCCAGGTTGCAGGGCGGGCGGGGCGGGAAGAGGAGGTTGGGCGGGTCTATGTACAGACCTTTGATCCTGGCCACTATGCGGTCGAGGCGGCGCAGAACCATGACAGTGACCGCTTTGCCGATGCCGAGTTTGGTTTTCGCCATCTGGTTGGGTATCCCCCTTTTAAGCGGATGGCGGTCTTGCGTTTTTCGACCCCTAATCTACAAGAAGGGGGGGCGTTCATCACCGAGCTAAGACGTTTGATCCCGGCTCAGGAGGGGGTGATGGTTTTAGGGCCTGCGCCTGCTCCCCTGTTTAAGCTGCGTAACCGTTTTCGTTGGCAGTTGATGATTAAGGCTGACTCCGTGCAAGGGGTGCATACCATGGTGAAACATCTGCGACATATCGCCCAACCCATGGCCGGCCGTAAGATCCGCATTGATGTAGATATGGACCCCTATGCCTTTGTTTAAGCGTATGTTGGGATAAATGGATGATCTGAACACAAAAAAGCCAGGGTGATCGATTCGATTACCCTGGCTTTTTTGGTGCAATGGGTGGCGGTGCTTTACAGTGTTTTGGCCACCTTACGTGCGATCTCAATGGTTTGATCGATGATCGCTTCATCGTGGGCAATGGAGACAAAGCCAGCCTCATAGCCGCTGGGGGCGAAGTAGACACCCTCATTCAGCATACCGTGGAACCAATCCTTGAAGCGGTCATGGTTGGTATGGGTGGCATCCACCACGTTCATCACCTCATCTGCTTCGGTAAAGAACAGGCCAAACATAGAGCCTACATGGTAGCTGACATGGGGAATACCCGCTTCATCCAGTACTTTGCCAATACCATCGGTCAAGCGTTGGGTGCGGCTGGTAAGGGTCTGGTAAAAACCGGGCTCACTAATGGCTTCTAGGGTAGCCAAGCCAGCGGCTGTAGCCAGAGGATTACCTGACAGCGTACCAGCCTGATACACTGGGCCTGCAGGTGAGATCTGGTTCATCAGCTCAGCTTTACCACCGTAGGCACCGACGGGCAGTCCCCCCCCGATTACCTTACCCAGACAGGTCAGATCAGGTTTGATGTCGTAAAGGCCTTGGGCACAGCTTAGATCCACACGGAAACCGGTCATCACCTCATCAAAAATCAGCACGGTGCCATATTTGGTGCAGATGTCCCGTAAACCTTGTAGAAAGCCGGGCTTAGCCAGAACACAGCCCATGTTACCCGCAACAGGCTCCACGATAACCGCAGCGATCCCTTCAGGATGCTGGGCAAAGCAGGCCTCAACCGCAGCCATGTCGTTAAAGGGTACGGTCAAGGTATCCTTGGCCGTACCACGGGTCACACCTGGGGAGGAGGGGGTGCCAAAGGTCGCAGCACCGGAACCGGCTGCAACCAACAGGCTGTCCGCATGGCCATGGTAACACCCATCAAACTTTAAGATGGCATCACGACCTGTTGCCGCACGGGCTAAGCGCAGGGCGCTCATGGTAGCCTCGGTACCAGAGTTGACCAGTCGGACCATCTCAATAGATGGGACCAGTTCAATGACCTTCTCAGCCAGTAAAATTTCACTCTGGGTGGGAGCGCCATAGGAGCAGCCATTGGCCGCAGCACGTTGTACTGCAGCGACCACTTTTTGGGGGGCATGACCCAAAATCATGGGGCCCCAGGAACCGACATAGTCGATGTAGGTTTTTCCATCTTCATCGGTAACCGTGGCACCAGAGGCCTCACGGATAAAGCGGGGGAAACCACCGACCGATTTAAACGCCCGTACTGGACTGTTAACCCCTCCGGGAATCAACCCAGCTGCCTGTTGGAATAGGCTTTCGGAACGACTCATTGTGCCTCCTCAATTGGTCCATCTATAGGGTGCAGATGATCATGTCTATGCGGCCCAAACTACCACACCCCGTCATATCAATGCAAAACGAGAAAAATACCAATCATTTTCATTTGTTTATATAGGTGCTGTGACAAAAGGTAACGGTTGGCTGGTATTGTTGGGTCAGGTGTGCTATACAGCGTGGCTTACAGATAAAAAAACTCCAAATTCAAAAAAAAAGATCCTGATTAGGACTTGAAAATAGACATATTGTTCAGGTTGATTACCAGTTTGATGATATGGTGGTTGTGTTTGTATGTTGTTGTAATAGTGCTTTATTTTGTGTTATTGGTGGATTTGAGTTTTTAAAGATTTAGTGCTGTTATGTAATGGATATATGACTGGAACACGTTGGTATAAAAAGCCTTTTTCCCGTGATAAAGCGATGGGAAAGCGGTATAATGGGCGTCAGCAACTTACAGAGTGTTCCGTTTGGTGGTTAACTTTCGGTACATTCCGTTACTTAGTATGCTAAGGTTGCTTTTTCTTTTGAACCTTTGCCGAGCTGGACGGTCGATAGGTGAACTCAATAAAAAAACCACGGGGAGATTTTACTGTGACCATGACCAAAGCGGATATCGTGCAGACAGTGTATCAACGGCTTGGACTTTCTAAAAAAGAGTCGGCTGACATTGTGGAATCGGTTTTCGAACTCATTCGTAACCAACTGGAAAGTGGTGATCCGGTTAAGATTTCCGGATTTGGTAATTTCACCATGCGGGAGAAGAACCCCCGTCAGGGTCGTAACCCCAAAACTGGTGAAGAGGTGGAGATTTCTGCCCGTCGTGTGGTGACCTTCAAAGCCAGCCAGATCCTGCTAAACAGGGTGAATAACGGTAAGGGCTAAAACAGACTGTTGATTGCCCGGCATTATACCGTGGACATAAAAAAAACCGGCCAACTAGGCCGGTTTTTTTGTTATATCAACAACTAGGCGTATAGGGTGCCTAATCGAAGTGAAATCATGCTCTGCTCCAGTGCTTCACGCTCAATACGGGCGTTCCAGCTACCAGGCATATTGTCTAACGTATCCTCTACCAAGTCATCAATCGCATCGGTAACGCGTGCGGTATTGGATGACAGGGTAATATGGTCCCTGTTCACTCCGGTCCCCCCATCCTGTCGGGTATCCGACGTTGGGTTGGCTCGGTGTTGAGGTGGCGCTGCGGGACGGCTTAAACGGTTGTAGACCCGGGCGCCATGAAGATCAATTGCATTGGTCATGGCCCTTTCCCCATTTCCCGTCGAGAGACCGCTTGGGTAACCCCGTAGTGGGGTTGTTGGCATACAAGTAGCCTCTCCGGTTACTTGCTATTTATATATCTTATCGGCCTATCAACGCATGTTTATGAGGAGAAAATGCCACAGGGCCACCTTTTTGCGTTAAAAAAGCGTCAAAGTCCCCACATAGTTTTGGAGTGTAAGGGCTTAGCCGTCACTGGATGTATGGGGTCAGTGTCCAGACTGGGCGTAACTGATCAAGGTATAGCTACCAGGTGCTGGCATATAGCCAGAGCCTACGGCCATACTACCCATAAGGCTGGTGATCATGCCTAAGCTCAGTAAAAGAGCCAGCATATTGTCACGTACCACGCGCTTTAGGTAACCACGGGGCAGGCGTGATTTTTGGGTACGGATCCGTGCGACCATCTGATCCAGGGTTTTTTTAAGGGTTAACTGTTCCATGTCGACCTCCTGATCAAAGAATACCCGGCATCTCTATACGGTGTACCGAAGGGTACATAGGGTTATGGTTATCCCGTATCCATGCTGGTTTGACCTCTTAAGGGTCAAACGGTGGTATCTATTGGAAGATATAACAAGGATCGTGCCAGACGCGGATATGTCGTGCCGCTTGGTAACGAGGCGGTTGCCAAAAATAGGTTGGACCTTGAACTCACCATAGGGGAAGAAACTTGGTGAGGATGAGGCAGTCAATCACTACAGAGGGGTGATCTTACCCACAGCGTTGAACCGGAGCTGTGACAAACCCAACCAAGCCGGTGCATTAGTCAAGATCTGGACCGCGACGCATGACCAGGCTGCGCCATGCAGAGTCTGAAGTGCGTTCCATCAGTTCTTCCGCCAGTGTTTTACGTTTTTTACTATCGATATCAATGACGAGGTCAGCGGCTTGTTCATAAAACGGTAGCCGACGTTCCATGAGCTCTTTGAGAGATTGGGAGGCATCCAATTCAGGACGGTTAGGGTCTTCTGCCATGGATTTGGTCATGGCCTTCTGGACCAGTCGATCAATATCCCCTTTGAGCCAAACAACCATGCCACTGCGTTTTAGGGCACCTACTTTGCGGCTGCTGTAGATCTCATGACCATTGGTATCTAGATCCACAATAACTCCGCCACCACAGTCAATAATGACGGATTTCATACGGGCTGCTTTACGCACAACCTGATATTCAAGGTCCCGGAAATCGTGCCAGCCACGCGCTGAGTGTTTTACAATCTCGTCAATACTTTGCCCCTCTTGCTCATAGCTAATGAGGGTATCGGTCGACAGGACGGTACGTTTGGTTAAGACCGACAAACGTCGGGAGAGGTTGGATTTGCCTGAACCACGCATACCGATAAGACAGATGTTCATGGTGCTTCCTTCGCTTGGATCTGTCCTGTTAGATAGCGCACCACCTGGGTGACCAGAAGAAGGGGTGGGGTCCCGTGCAGAAAGAGATCAAAAATATCCATGGGCTTGACCAAGGTTCCGGCCATGAGCATTTTTATTTTCTCAACCAAGTGCGGTTCTGGTGCGGCAGGAAAGGGCGCCATACCAAGCATAACGGCAGCCATAATTAAAACAGGCCAGCCCAGTTCATCGAGAAAACGCCACAGGAAAAACGGCTTTTCAGCTTTTTGCATGGGGAGCGATATCCATAGTTTGGGAGATGAAGGTTGAACTTTTTCGGTGCCAGGATACTCTTTTCCTACCATGATGCAAACCACATCCCCACAATGTTAAACCGCCGACCGACAGAAGAACAACATTTCTGTGCGCTTTAGCGTCGGTTAGCCGGATGCAGGGTGGATTATTTTGCACATTTAAGTGGGGTGTATGTTAGGTATAACCAGCTTTGGCAGCCATAGACCACCCTGCATAGGGCATAGACCTATCTGTCTCTAAGGTCGCGTGATACAACCGACAAATCTGATATGCTTTTGGTCTGCAACACAAGATCCACGGTGTGTTGATGGACTTTACATGGAAAGGAAGACCCATGAAAGATCGCTTACCAGCCGATCCTTTTGAACGTATTCAAGCCGGTCTGAAGGTCAGCCTTGAAACACCGGTTATGTCCGGGCAGATGGCGATGCCTGATGTACAGCGGGAAGATCCAGATAATATCCGTCCTTTGGAGGAGGAGTGGCAAGCTGCACGTAAACGGGTTGAAGAGTGTAATGCCAAACGAGACTGGATGGGGGTGCTCAATATCCTATTGGAGATGAGCAACAATGACCGCCACCCTGAGGCTTATCTGGCCCGTCTGCAGGCTGCTTGGTTAGTGGTTAAGCTGCCTGAGGCCCCTGTGACCTATGTGGTGATTGTTCTCTACAATTTGTTGGCTTCCCTGGAGGCGGGCCATCCGGCAGCTGGTCCGTTGGCAGCACTGGCTAACCTGATGGCATTACACCGTACACCGGATCATCCCGACCGTGAATTGGCCCAAATGCAAGCCCAGCAAATGTGGGATATGGCAGCCCATAACTTGGGTATTGCACCGGGTTCTCATTTTGAATCGTGGATGGAGCGTAATGGTTTGAATGACCCGAACGCTTTTGTTCCTCGGATTATGGGCATGCTGGAGAAAATGGAGAACCGTGACTGGTGGATTGATCGGGATGCTGTTCAGGAAGATATGATGCGTGAAGGGTAAGGGTATTTTATCCACTGGGGCATATTGACACCGCGTGAGGAATCGGACATAGTGTCTTTCTTCGACGCGGGTGTCGTCTAATGGTAGGGCCTAAGCTTCCCAAGCTTATGACGGGAGTTCGATTCTCCTCACCCGCTCCATCTTTTTTTACTCCCTTGCAGTATCAAAAAGATACGACAAGTCAGTTACTTCCAAGTTGCCCAGGGCTACCGCCTTGGGCTACATTGGGGGTATGGAAGACATGTCAACAGACCGCTACCTGAAGCGTCATGGCACCGGATGGAAGTTCCAGCTGCGTGTGCCCAAAGACCTTCGCTCCGCGTATAGCACCGCTCATATCACCCGTCCCATCAAGGCAAAAGAGCTTCTCCATGCCCGTAGGGAGCGGAACATTGTTCTGGGGGAGATAGAGAAAGAGTTTGCATCTAAGCGGAAGGCCCTCCGTGGTGAGCACGACACCCTGACCCAAGACCAGATCAAGCACCTTGCCGCCCAGTGGTACCGCCAGTTCCTTGAAGAGGACGATGAAGAGCGCGTGCAGGGGCTGGATGACACTGGGTACCGAAAGGCTCAAGAGTCCATCGACACTGTAGAAGCTGGTGGTGGTAGGTCTCTGGCCATGGGTGACACCTCCGTGGTTGAGTTCGAGGTGCAAGACATGCTGGAGTCGCAAGGCTTCAACGTCCCTCCTGATACCGACTCTTTCCGTAAGCTGGCCTACGCCTTCCTACAAGCCCAGAAGAAAGCCATGGGAGCCCTACAGCAGCGCCAACAGGGTGAAGTGGTTGAGACTCCTCCAGCTTTGCCTAGCGGGAGCCTTGTAGCGCCTTCCGTTGGTATTGCCTCAGGTATGCCCCTCTCCGAAGTCCTAGCCAAGTGGTTAGAAGCCCACAGTGAACACGCAGCACGTACCAAGCTGGAGCCTCATACAGCAGTGAGTCGCTTCATTGATGTTTTAGGTGACTTGCCGGTTGCCTCCATTACTAAGCCCCACATCCGACAGTTTGTGCAGGCATTGAAGCAACTGCCCCCAAATGCTCCTAAGCGATACCCTGGGCTGACCGTACCAAAGATCATTGAGCGTTTGCAGGGGCCAGAGGGAGAGGGTGTCCCCCGCCTCCAGCCTCGCACAATCAACAAGGACATAGACACCATCCACAAGCTGCTCAAGTGGGCTGACTCTGTAGGTTATCTGGATGATGTACCTGGGTGGGTCAACCCGGTAGTAGATGGGCTTCGCGTTAAGGTGTCGAAGAGCCGTGGCCAGAGTCGTAAGTCCTATGAAGTTGATGACCTCAACAGGATCTTCCTCTCACCTTTTTTCACGGAGGGTAGGCGTGACCTGGGTGGTAAGGGTGAGGCACAATTCTGGTTGCCTCTCTTGGCCCTGTTCACGGGTGCCCGTCTGGAAGAGCTTGGGCAGTTGTACCTTTCTGACGTCAAAGAAGAAGCAGGGACCTTCTACATCGACATCAACGCTCACGGGCCGGACAAACATCTGAAGAATGCAGTCTCTGCCCGGTGTGTGCCTATCCATAGCCAGCTTCTAGGCATGGGGTTCTTGTCTTATGTGGAGCGAATGCGAGCGGATTCAGAAACCAGAGTGTTCCCTTTAGTGGTGTCAGCAGGTAGCCGCCAGCAAACAGCCAGTTTTTCTCAGTGGTGGGGACGCTATAGCCGTAGTGATGATGTGGGCATAGCAGGCAGGGATAAGACGTTCCACTCGTTCCGACATACCTTCATCACTGCTGGTAAGAGCTACCGAATTCCAAAGGCCCATAGGGATGCCCTCACTGGCCATGCAGATGGTTCGGTTTCAGAAGAATACGGAGACGACATGAAGACCCTGGTGGAAGTGTTGGCAGAGGATGTGGAGAAGGTCAACTACCCAGGATTGGACCTGTCCCACCTGCACACCGCCGATGACATGCCGTAATGGGCAGAAAAGGTGTTTCACGTAATATAGGCTGTGTGGGCAAAACTGCGATGTTTGCTGTACCAGTGCCCGAAGATTTCGCGAGAGAGAGAGAGACCCGAGGGGGGAGCGTGAGAGAAAGATCAGTCCAGATCTGGGCCTATCCCTACCCGTGATGCCTACCTCTTCTTTTTCCTTTTCCGTACCCCGTCATATCTCGAAGGATGTGGTTGCTTGGCCAGCTTCCCTTCAGCTTCTCTTTCACGCTTGTACTGGTGGATTTCCTCAAGATGATCCTGGACCAGATCCCTGCACGCCTTCTCCAGCGCCCTACCAATGTGCCTTAAGACTTGCCCTCTGGGTCTGGGGTACTTATGCATCTCCTGAACCTTGGTGATGCTGCGTTGACCATGGTAGAAATCCTCGCGCACGACATGGAAAGAAACCACACGGGTTCTGTGGTGAAAAGTTTGCTGTTTGTCGTGTCAGAGTCCACAGATAGCAGGATAGAGAGGGAGAGACTGGTTTAGGAGTTGTGGTTGAAAGTGGCAGGTTAAGCTACTTTCCCCGGCTTTGATTTCTTCAGCTGTGATATTAAGCCAGCAGGGCACTGTTGGACAAATTTTACAGCAATACCTGTATCAGTAATCCGCGCAATTTCACATGGCATAGCTGCACAGTCTCCAATATGAAGCATGTGGAGAAGCCCAAATGTCCCCTCTTCAAACATCTTGGGGGAGAAGTTAGTTTCGATGAAGGCACCAGACTCGCTGACATCTTGCGTTCTGCCAGTCAGGCCTTTTTTAGAATCAAACTCTACAAGAACACGAGTTGCGAAGCTGATTCGTGGAGCAATTCGAGCATCTTTAACCTGCATATCCATTGATATCCCCCCCTTTACGACACCACCCTGTAATATTATGACATTATTGCACTCAAAAGTTCCATACAATATGGGTAGAGGTCTTTTGCTGAGAACATCCACGTTCCCACCGTTTATGTGTTCCTACAGCCATTCGGCAGCCTACCTTTACAGCTTGTATCTACTTGAACTCTTTGGTGCTGGTAGCTGGTTGAGGTTCGTCTTTGATAACCATTCAAACTGAACACAACCCCGCTAACTGCTCCCAGGCCTGTACACAAAGAAAGTACCTATTTTCCTCCTTTCCCTGACCAGCGCTTCATAGCCCCTGCCAGCCCATCACACTTTTCAGAAGCCTTTTCTCGCCTCTTTTGAAGTGCAGGCAACACGCTCATCTTATACCGCGTCCGCTTCATGCACCTCTCCGAGCAGTGCTCAAGCCCACCATACGTGACAGCCTTGCGTTCTTCCTCTGTTCCATCAAGATCGACACTTGTTGGTAGCGGGGTGAATCTACGCTCACATGAGGGGCATGGAATCTCTATGAACTGGGCTCTCTTCCAATATTTCTGTAGGACTTCCTGCAATTTTTTCTCTGCTGGCTGGAGAGATCTTTTAAGTGATTTCCGTGGTAGGTCCGGGTCTTCCTTAATTTTGTTATTGGCGGTGGCCAGCAGATCAGAGATTTCCAACAATAGAGTATGTTCAGCTTTGTGACGCTTACTACCGGGCATTAGCTTAGCCCTCCTGTGTCTTTGATTTTTGATGATGACGGTAGTGTTGGGTTGTTAGGGGGATCTTGTCTTTTGTTCATTCATAATGGCGGTAGCAGTGTGTATTTCCTCGTTGAGAGTCCCTGTAGTTTAGGGCTCTTTAAGTTTCTCTAAGGCCAACCTATGCCTACCTACCAGAGCAGGTGGCTAAGGGTTGGGATTGTGGATATTAGAGAGGCCCTACCTCTAATGATCTGGAAGCAGAGCCATGGGTTGTGTGAAAGTTTTCTACGTTCAGCCCAGCCAGCACACGCAGAGAGGCCCTCACCAGCTATAGATCTGGCAGGGTCGCGTGAATGTCGTTCATCTGGGGGAGGACTAGCGTGGTAGATGGTGTTCGTGAAGTGGTGGTCTAGCGGGACTGTTCGATCTGGAGGTGGTGTCGAATGGCTGTTGGTTAGGAGGCTGCCTCCAGCATCACAGCTTTACATCGCTGGGCTGTCTCTTCTACCTGCTCCAGCACCTTCACGATCAGTCCGTGGTAAGCATTCGCGATGTTCTCGTACAGATAGCCTGTAACCTTCGGGCAGATATCTCCTGGCTTCTTGTAGCCCTCAACCCCTAGCTGACATGGTAGGGACCTGAAAGCACGGACCACTTGGTACTGGAAGCCTTGGCTGTCAGCGAATCGTTCTGGCTGGTAATGACGGAGGATGAAGACACCTGCAACAGCGCTGATATAGTCGAGAGGGTCCACTGCGTTGATGACCTCTCCGAACTCACGGAACGCTTTGTTCTGTTCTAGGGTTACCCCGTGCTTTTTCTTGGGATCAGTAATAGGAGCCTTCAGCACGCGTTCACACCACTGCACGGCTGACTTGTGCGTGTAGGCCAGCAGCTTACTCAGATCACCAGAGATGTCGTTTACAAGGATCACTTCCCTGACCGTCTGTTGATGGGGACTAAGAACACGCGAACGTATAGCTGATTGTTCTGGATGACCGTTACGATATTTCCTGATCCGGTGAGCGTGGCAGAGTGGGGTCTTGGTTGTCTCCAGGGGTTTCGTGCAGCCTGGAACAGAGCATTGGTTGACTGACTCTCGCTGAAGGATAGATGCAGCAAGGGTGTGTTGATTAGTCTGGGTATGGTGGCTACTCATGATTGATTGTTGTTCCTGTATGTTGTTGATGGTGGTGTTGATGCCCTGATTCAGGCACAGCTGATCGATGGAGACTCGTGCTAAGAGAGACGGAGAGACTCCATGGGTTAGTGGCTGGTTCAGAGACTGTCTTTACGGTTTAGAATCCTGGTGTGAGTGGGGGGATCACCACGGGGTTGCAGGATGGTTGAGTAAAGAGGGGCTGAGGATGGTGAGTTCCTACAGCTCTCTTTTCCTTTGTGGTGTATAGGGTTACGCGTAAATAGTGCCAGATATCCCAATAGATTCTATTGCCTTAAGTGGCACTAATATTTCAGAACCCCATGATTAAGAAGAGGTTTTCACTGACTGCTTAGCTATTGGGGGTCATGGAGCTGGGATGAAAGATGTACGCGGGGGTGGACAATCCCTACTGCTTATCCTTACCAAGCATCTTGTCCAGTTGATGGATCCAAGGTTTTCCCTTGTGGTGTATAGAGTTACGAGAATTACACCCCGGATATCCCAATAAATACTATTGCCTTAACCGGGGTATAATCTGTGGATGTCTATGATTATGCTGGGTTTCTTTTGGATAGGTACCAGCGTAGTCGTTTGCCTCGTTTGACTGACTGGAACTTCACACCGTTTCCCATGGTAGTTTGGTACAGCTCAGATCCTTCATCTTTAAGCTTGGTAACCAGACGCTCCCATGCAGTCTGCGATATCCCCAGCTCCTTCTTAACAGCTGAAGCCGAAACCTTGCCCGGAAGCATCCCGCGACAGTAGGAGACCAGTGCTTCATCATAATTGCCTTTACGGTGTTTCCTCTTCAGATCCTGATATTCCCAGTCCTCCACTTTGATCCCAGGCATCTCAGCGACAACCCCAGCCAAGATCTGATCAGCCTTATCGCCCTTGGGTAGAAGGATGTAGATGTCGCACGGGTCACAGTTCCCTTCAACATCAACGACTCTACGCGACCTGATACGATTAGTGGCCTGAACCACCGATGACACCACATGGCCATTGTCCATCTCTTTGCGTATATCCTGATAGTCTCTGTACTGCCGGTAACCATTCTGACCTTTAGAAGAAAACCACTCCTTGGATTGCAACCCTCGGAAAGCCATAAACGCGTTAGGTGCCCATGTAGGCTCACGGAAGGGGAGACCGAAGATCACGGCTGTATCGAAGTCCTGCCAATCATTACGACCATCCAGAGCCCCCCAGTGCCCTACATCGAACCGGTTGAAAGGGCTGTGTTCCCGGTACAGCTTCAGATGGGGCTCAACTCCGTAGTGGCAGACTGTGAATACCTTACGATCTGCTGGAAGGTTTTCTGCAAGGTTACTGAAGAGCCGGTTAGCGTTCTCGTTGGCGTTCTTGACCATGGAGACCTTGCCTACAGCATGGCCCGTGGATACGTGCAGGGTTACGTTCTGGTAGTTCCTAGCGGGTTCTGTGGGGACCTTCTCCGCTTTGCTGAAGATGTCGTAGATGCGGTTTGATGAAGCAGTGGCATCCATGATTACTGCCGATTGAATCGAGTCCGGGACGATGAGCCGAGCAGTGTTGATGGTGTGCTGGCCAAGGTGCGTTGCGTACCAGTTCCAGTTACCCAGAGCTGCCTGGATTCCTTTCAGAGTGTCATCCATCTGATTCAGTAGCGCAGCATTCAACTCAGCATCTGTCCTGCCCAGTATTAACCTGTCCAGCTTCTCCTTCTTCAATGCCGCACGTAGCGGTGTTAGATCCCAATCACTAGGCGGTTTTATATGGCCTTTCCACAGAGGACGTTCAGCATGCTCACCACCTGCCTTGGTGTCTTTCATGTCATTTAGAACATCCCGGACACACTCAATGGCCTCCATCTGGCAAGGGAATAAATCAGCTAGCTTGTACGGGATTTGCCCAAGGATCTGCTGCACTTTGTCCAGGTTGATCTGCGACTCCTCCAAGATATCCAGCGCCTCATCAATCACCACCAACTTCCTGCCCTCCAGCCCCCAGCTATGGTAATTCTGCCAGCTCGAAGCCTCCGCCTCCTCTCTCGATACCGCATCCATGCCAATCTCGTAGGCACGGTGGGTGATGACCAGTACGGGATGTTCCATCAGTGTGTTTGCTGGTACGCGGTTATCTGTATGGTAGGCCAGAGCGGCTCCTTCAGCCCCTGACAGCCTGTTGATGGTGGCTGCAATCTCATCTGCCTGCACCTTCATGCGGGTGACGATAAGCACGCCGGGGAAATCCTCCTCTTCGTGCTGCTTGTGGAGCATCGAGCAGTAGACGCACAGCCCCTGCGTCTTGCCGCTGCCAGTCTCGGACTTGATGACTTTCCACGGGGTAGAGCTGGGTTTGCCGTGGTTGATGAGCTGGTTGTTGAAGGTGGACGCGAAGGTACGCCAAGTTGATTGCAGGCGTGGACCTGGAGCATTGCCCAGGCTGGTCCAGTGGTCAGTCATAGTGGTTACGAACTTCTCGGGTTCAACGGTCATAGCCGCTCCTCCTCATGTGTTGTGGTTTCAGGTTGCCCAGCTATCGGGCATGGTTAACTGCTACGCTCCAGATGAGCGCAGTGGATATAAAAAGACCCTCCGCTGGTGTTATCCAACGAGGGCCGTGGAGCATGGTGTTCAGGTGTCTGTTAGAGGTGTGCGTGTGGCTAACGCGAAAAAACTGACGGGAAGAGACGTGAAGCCGTAATCAATAATCTTTACTCAGTCCCTCTATACGGTAGACAAATTCCAGATCATTGTTTTTAAAGCACTTATTTGTCTGTCATCCTGCCTGTCTCTGGAATAACACTAACTAGTTGAATTTTAAACGCATTAAGCGGGCTGTGGTGCATATCCCATCATCCACCCCCTATCACGTCCTGTACCTCGTACTTACTCCTAATCCAACATTGACCCTCCACCCGCCCCCAGCCAATGTTCCATAGCGGGTAGTCTGTGCACTTAGTATCGCGGCATCTCCACGGCTTCTCAGAGAACGCTTCGTCAGATCCTCCTCTACTGCGATGTAGGTACGTGCCGCCGATGAACGGGAGTTGGATGAAGAGGTAGTCCCTGCTGTACGAGAAGATGGCAAAGTAGTCCCCGATGGCGATCCCTTTGGGGGTGCTTCTGGCGCTAATGTTGATCAGCATGGCGTTGAGTTCTCCTGGCTGTGGGTCTGTGGATTGGTTTAACCAGAAGAGAAATAGCATGTCTCTGAAATGAAAAACTAGACTGATAAAAAAGAATATTGTATGGTCCAATAAGTGATTCCAACATTATGTATTCACTGCGTTAATCTTGGCCTTCAGCAATGCGTTCTTGCATCGCTCCTGCTCCAGCTGTCGCTTCTCATTTTGCAGGTCTGCTAAGGTCTGGTTCGCAGCCAGCACAGCCTTGGCCATCAGTTCAGCAGGAGTCATCTCCCCGGTCACCACCTTCTCTTGACCGTCTGTGTACTGGCCGTTCTTGCGGATGCTTGGGAGGACCGTCTTGGTTACCCAGCGGCGGAACTCCTTAGCAGCTGGTTTCTCGGAGTCGAGGATCAGATCGTTGAGGCCTGCCTCGTTGACGAAGTTGGTAAGCTGTTCACAGCCTCGCTTGTCTAGGGCGTAAAATTTCTTTACGTCCTCCGCTTCGCAGTGGTGCTTCACCTCCATCCGGGAGTTCGTATAGCCCAGCACACCACACACATCCCCGGCGTGGAACCAAGGCTGATCATCTTTATCCATATGAATACGAACCTCATGGGAACCGCCCTGGTCATACATAGCCATCTCTTCTTGAGACCGAGGCTCGCCAGTGACCACCTTCTCCTGCCCATCAATGTAGCCCCCATCTTTGCGGATTGAGGGGAGGACCGTACCGTGAACCCACTTGCGGAACTTCCGAGCGTTGGGTTTCTTGGAACCTGCGATGAGATCGTAGAGGCCTTCCTCGTTGACAAACCAAGCTTCCCTCATTTGACCTCGGGAATTCTGAGCGCGAAATTTCTTCGTGTTCACCCCGTCCGTGTGTTGCTTCAGGTTATTGGTAACCTCTCCATACCCCAGCACACCGCACACATCCCCGGCGTGGAACCAAGGCTCCCCAGACTCATCGTCCAGCGCAGCGCTCAGGTGTACGCGGATCTCGTGAGAGGTGGAGGGAGCAGGAGCCTTGCGTGTGATCAGTTCAACGAGGTCCTTGGGGTCATCGTCGCCAGTTGCGGTTAACACGTACCGTTTCGTTACGTGTCCGTCTTTGACATGGTCACCTACAGCTTTATGAGGGTTCATGTACCCCATCAGCTTTGACGTGTTGTTTCACCGCGTTGATTGCTGACACGATGTTTCGTCGTGCCATCCTCTTCGCAGTGACGCTCCATTGTTCTCACCCATCAGCCTTCTACTTCTTCGCCTCATCCAGCACCCGATAGACACTGCTCCTGGCCACTCCCAGCCTCTTCGCTATCTCTGTAGGCCCAACCCCATTACTGTGCAGCCTAAGCGCTTCATCACGGTCTATGGACTTCTTACGCCCCTTGTAGATACCCCGCTCTTTGGCTTTGGCAATCCCTTCAGCCTGTCGCTCCTTGATGATTGAGCGCTCGAACTGGGCTACTGCTCCAATAATCTGAAGTTGCAGCTGCTGGAAAGGGTTCGCATCCTCCCCGGTAAAGATGATTCCCTCCTTATGAAACTGCACGGTCACCCCCTTACCAGTGAACGCTTCCAGGAGGCTAAGGAGATCCCCCAGATCACGTGCAAGCCTATCGATAGAGTGGACGTGCACCGTGTCTCCTGTCCTGGCATACTCCAGCAGCGCGTTCAACTCTGGCCTCTTCTTGCTGCCTCCGCTGGCCCTGTCCGTGAAGGTCTTCTCAATACCTTCTACTCCCTCCAGCTGCCTGCTTGTGTTCTGCTCAACCGTTGAAACACGGATGTACCCGAGATGCTGTCCCATGGTTCCTGTCCTCCACTCATGCTCACGCTGTCCTGCAATGGTGTCCGATTAGCCCCTAGAGCTTCCAATGATGCGCGTACGATTGAGAAAAAGCAACCCTAAAGAGACGCTCCACGTGTCCGATGGCTCTGTACTGCTGGTGTATACCGTAAAGGGACGCGTGGGTTGATGCAGGAGTGGTGGGGACAGGAGGTAGCTCTGTGCTGTGTTGCGAGGCATGCCAGCCAGTGTGAATGAACCGGACCCTACCCAGGGGGGGATGAAGCATCTTCCTGTATATTGATACCCACTCAGATTTTTAGACCAAATTTATTGGGCTGCCTGTTGGACGAATCCTATGGACTGGGCTACATGGATGGGCTACGCTGTAGGGAGATGATAACGGTAAGTGACTGACTTAATGGATAAAGGTGGAAGAAGGTGCAGATTCTCCTCACCCGCTCCATCTTATGAAATCAAAGGGTTGCGCTTTTTTGGCGGAACCCTTTTTTCATGGGGTTTCGTCATCTGATGATCCTGGGATTCAACTTCTCCTAACGCTACACGGTACTGTGCGGTTTGGGGTTGCCCATGGGCTGGTTAAGCATTGAGGGGTGATATGCCGTTCTTGCAAGGTTATCAGCTGTGGGGACTGGGCTATCTACCCATGTCTTGTTATCGGATGGCTTTCTACAGGGTAGGGGTTTGTACCAAACCTAAGCCATGGTGGAAAAGGTGCAGGTCTGCAACCCCATAAACAGAGACCTTTTACGAGTTGAGTATCTGCCTTAACCCCTTAATATGCTTCTCATAGTTTTTCCAACGGTGTTGGGCATGTTGATAAATGGGTTTACGCACCTGTTGGGAGCTGGCGGTTTGTACCGAGCGGCGGTTTTCGTGGGGCCGTAAACAGGCGTCATGCCAGGGCAGACCGACAAAATCTAGAATGTTCTTAATCTCAATTTCCGGGTTGGTGACCATCTTTTCATAATGCACATTATGAATGGGCATAGGCAGCACCTGTTGCCAGTACTCCATCATCTGGGCATAAGCGCGGTAGTAGTGGCCAGTCTCTTCCAGGCTTTGCATAAAGCGCTGACCCCGTGTGAAGTTTTGAAAGTAAATGGAGAGGCAAGTATCCATAGGGTTACGGACACTATGTAGAATACGCGCTTTGGGAAAAAGTGTGGCAATGGCACCCAAGTAGAGGAAGTTGAACAACAGTTTATCGGTGATATGGGTAACCTTTGGATCCTTTGGTGCGTCACAGTTTTCACGGAGTTCTGCCAAATAGCTTTGGCTCATGGTGTTGGCTAAGGATGGCTGTAGATGTTTGAAACAGTCAGGAAAACCAACCGTTGTTGCCAATTGCTCCGGCATTTTATGTAAAAGCCTGGAGACCATGGAGCGCTCCCCGGTGGTCGCGGTATGTGGGTGTGCGCCAAGCATTTGCTCAATGAGTGTGGACCCTGAGCGGAACATACCAACAATGAAAATAGGTACCACAGGGTCATTCTGTTGGGTGACCATGCCGTAACCGGGGCCTTGTTGATTAAAGGTTGCGCGGATATGGGTAATCAACGCCACATTGCTATGGAGATCTGTGGGGCCTTGGTTATGGTAGCGCTGTCCATTGGCCTGTTGAAAGGCAGCAAAAGCACGATCATAGGCTTGGGCTTGATCCAGGGCACGGCCTAGGATGTAGTACATGTTAATGCGTGTTTGTGGCTCCATCTGAGGTTGTACAACCATGGTTTCCATTTTTTGGATGAGATCATCATGGGGGTCACGGATGTGGCGCATCTGGGCCAGACCTGTCACAAAAAATGTATTGTCAGGGTGTTGCTGTACACCCTGTTCAAAAAGCGTCTGGGTAGCCTGTAAATCCCCAGATGCTCGCAGTGCATTGGCTAGGTTGCTTTGCAGCAGCGGAGCATCCGGTTCAGTCTCCAGTCCCTGTTTAAAGGCTGATAATGCTTCTGTCACCCGGCCATCGGCCATACGGGCCATACCAATGCTGTTATCAAAAATGGCGGTATGGTTGGTTAGGGGCCGACCCCGTAAAAAATGTTGTTCAGCTTCCGCACCACGGTTTTGTTCCAAGGCCAGCTGACCCAAACCATGCCAAGTGGCGGCAGATTGATCATCCTGCTCCAAAGCCCGTTTATAGTGTTGTTCCGCAGAAAAAAAATCATGGCGTTCCCGAAAAACATCGGCCAATTTGCGATGAAAGGTTGCATGATCGGGATGCTGTTTTAACAGTAACTGGTAGTTGCGTTGGGCATCTGGCCACGCCTGTTGTTGAACCTGTAGATCAGCCAGGGTTTCCCGCAATGGGGTAGATTCTGGATCTTTACTTAAGCCTTCATGCACAATTCGCCCTGCAACAATCTGCTCCCCCATCGCCATCAAGCTGCGACTCAGTAGGTTGTACACTCGGCTACTGTCTGGGAGCTGTTGTAGAGCTCGCTGGAGTAGGGGGGTGGCGTGCTCGGGTCGGTTGGTTTGCAGGTTTATTTCACCGGCCATGCACAGTAGCTGGCCATGGTTGGGCATTTTACGTAGCAAAGCTTGGCAGAGCGGCCAAGCCTGTGGCCATTTGTGTTCAGCCATCAGGGTTTGTAACTGCTGTAAGGGCTCGGTACGCATGCTGTTCCTATGCATCAAGAGAAATACGTTTAGCTAAGTCTAGGCAATGGCTCCGTGGGATGCCAGGAGAGAACATGCTTAAGTGCGTATCTAAAGCGACCCAGAGTCATCCCCCCAGCACAAACTCTATAAGATAGCGCCATCCCATGAGCCGTCGTGGATGGTGTCAACCAACAGGTGACTTGAGCCGCTGTTCGAACGATGCAGATCTGAATGTAATAAAAACCAAGCGTTGGGTGAACAATAACCCAGCCTGGGTTTTGATAAACCGTGGGAATTGTTGGGTTTAGGGTGTTGGTTATGACCCTCACTATTTTCTAGGGGGCATGTGAACTGGGTGGATTGGGGGGAAAGGTCTATAGCGGCCGGGTTAGGCCACACCTACCAAGCGAGGTGGGGCTGATCAAGTGCTCCTACCTTTCATACCTCATAGGCTAGGGACAAGACCATAACCAGGGCGTTTATGGGCTGCGGTGAGTATATGGCCTGCAAAATCAGACAAAACCCCCCGTGGTAGAATGACTCTAGGCTGATGTGCCGGATCAGTGGCATGGGCGATTCGTTGGAGGTGATCGGGTGTGCGCGGGTTAGAGCAGAGCAAGGCTGCTTTTAGGTAAGACGACCAGCACGAACGGTGATGGGCCATGTGATGGTGTGTTTGTTATGAATGGCACCCCAGACAGGTTTTAAAGCATCTTCCAAATGGGCTTGCAGGTGCGGATACCCATGCTTGTGCGCACGTTTTAAGGCAGACCAGGTACCTACATAACCCATGAGTGCAGGAAGGTCCCAATCTTTTTCCAGCTGCTGTTTAGGAAATGCCAAGGGGTCAAAGGGAAAGGGTAGGGTCATATAGCCCTGTTCGACATGTAGACGTTCAGGGGGCCAAAACGTGTGTAGATCTTGCCAATAGAATTTTTGAAAAGGGGCGTTAACCACACCAGCCAGGGTTGGCACACCATAACTGACCAGTGCGATGACCCCGCCGGGCTTTAATACCCGTTTGACCATTTGGTAGAAACGGGGTAGATCAAACCAGTGGGCTGCTTGAGCTGCGACCAACAGATCAACAGAGTTGTCTGCCATGGAGAGCTCTTCTGCCTGTTCTAAACGGTAGGTTAGGTTTTGCGCTTTGGATGCTTGTTGTAACTGCGTTTTACTCACATCCGTACCCACAACTTCGGTAAACAAGGGGCTGAGTCGCTTGGTCAATTGCCCATTTCCACACCCAACATCCACGGCCAACTGTTTGTCTGGGGTTAAATCCGCTAAAGCATGAGCCAAAGATTTTGGGTAGTTGGGCCGGTGGCTGGCATACGCTTTTCCCCCTTGTTGAAAATGGCTGGTGGCATCCTCTGGCATGGTAGGGGAAAAAAGTTGGTGGTGGTTCTCCGCTTCGGTAATGCGTGCTGCAAAACCTTGTTGGGATAGTGCATCAATGGCGTGTCCCAGGTGCAGGCGTAAGGGCGTTCCGATCTCCCGTTCTAGGTGTTCAATGGCTGTAAAAGTTGCTTGCCAATGTTGATAGAGCAGGGTTTGCAAATGGGCGCCTGTTTCGGTCAAGGAGAGTATCTGTTGGCGGGCATCTTGTCCTGGGGTGCGACGGATCAGGCCATCCTGTTCCATCTGCTTAATGGTTTGGCTAATGGCCCCTTGGGTTACCGATAGGCGTGCGGTGATCTCTTTAACGGTACAGATACCATCCCCTAAGGCCCGCATAATGGGTGTATAGCGCGGACGGTAAGGCAACCCTTTTTGATCATAAGCCTGCTGGGCACCACGATCCACCAGCTCGGTGAGTTGCCGTAGTCGTTCCCCCAGTCCTGGTTCGTGTGATGTCATCATATCTCTATCGTAGATTAGAGCTCATGTAAGTAAAAGCCATTTTTACCGTAATGGCGAATAAGTAGGGTCACCACGACGTAAATACAGTAACTTACAATCTATAAGTACTAATATAAGTTGGGGTGTGATTTAGCTTACTCATCCAAATAAGTGGTTGGTGCGTATGAACAGATAGGGTGAGGATAGGTAGGTCAGGGGGTATGGATGACCATGTAATGGTTGGTTTTTGGTGTTGATCTAAAGAGGGTTTATGCCTCTTTAGATCGGGTGATTCCTGCTCAGATTTTGTTCCGTGTATGCCAGCGTTATATCGTACCGATGCGTAACTATGGGTGCCCCTAGCATAGGGGGGGGATATGAAAACCAGTTTCTGAAGTGGTTGATCACGGGTCGTCATAAAGGGGCTTATTGGAGAAGTCTTTGATGCTGGGTTTAAGGGGGAAGGGCTGGTTTGATCTCCATGTTTTAAGTGAAGTTTGGAGGGGTAAGGTTGAGGCACCCTTTCTGTAGGTTAAAATCCATAAGGGCTGATGTAAATGGGAACATGGGGGCTTTTGTTTGGATGGGGTTATGGGGGTGAATAAAAATGGTGATTGAAGCGAAGGTGGATAGATATCCTGAGTCAATTAAAATCCATAAGGGCTGATGTAAATGGGCGCATAGAATCTATTGAAAGAGGCTTTTGGTTCAGTGGTATTATGGGATTGAATAAAGAATAGTGAATGAAGTGATGGCTGGTTGATAGCCGTTCGTCGGTCGAGTTGAGCTGAACAGGTATCTATGTGATGGGAAAAAAGGCATCGTGAGTGGCCAAAAATCCATACGTGAAGATGGAAATTCTAAGTCTGAAGTCAAACTTACAATAGGTTATAAATCATTAGCACTAATTTAATGGCCAAGGTGTTTCTATTCGATCTATGGGATGGTTAAGGGGCATGTGCCCTATAAAAAAGTAGAGGGAAGCTCGGCATTTTATTGATATCTCGGGAATGGCTGCGCCATAGTAAGAGCGCGTTGTACCAACCTATGCTGAAGAGAGCCCATGACCACCCCTACCCAATTGATACTAGAGAATGTAGTGATCCGACCTCAGCAACCACCTGTCAACCTAACGGTGGATGCCTCTTCCCGTATTGCCATTTATGGTGAAGAAGGCGTGGGGAAAAGCCAGCTGCTTCGTCTGATGGCGGGTTTGATTGTACCGTCTGAAGGTGGAGAGATCAGGCTAAATGGTACCGATTTAGCTCAGTGGCGTGGGCCACAGCGGGCTCAACATTTGGCTGTGCTGTTTCACCAGCCCGAACGCCACTTTCTCACCGCTTATGTGGGGGAGGAGGTCGGTTTTGGTTGTCAGCCAGCTTTGACGGATGTGACCGATACTCGGTTGGACCCTTGGCTGCACATGTGTGGTGTAGAAGCACACTGGTGGCCGTTGCCGCTCAACCAGCTCTCCTCAGCTCAACGTGCACGGGTAGCTTTACTCTCCGTCTTGTGGCCGCAGCCTCCCCTATTGCTGGCCGATGAACCGGGTGCAGCTTTGTCAGAAGTGGGTGAGGCTGAACTGGCTGAGATACTCCAAAACCGGGCAGGGGGGTTGGTGGTTTTTACCAGTCGCCTTAGCCGAGCCAAAGCGTTTGCCACACAGATCTATCGGTTGGATGCCACTGGCTTACAGGTATGGGATGAGACCAAAGCGTGAGGGTTGGTCTATTGTGGCTTGAGCTGATAACCATAAAGATCGCGTGGTGGTTTGGATCATACGGTGAGCGGTCAACAATAAGGGGGGGTATTCTCTTAGGGTTGACCGCTCACTTTTTTATGTACCTAACGGGTTATGGCATCTGCTCTTGAACAATTTGGCGGATGAGATCCTGGAAGTTTTTATTTTTATAATGCCCCTCTTTGACATAGCGCATTGAGGCTTTGAAGTGCATGGGTTTCCAGTATCCTGAAAGGCGGAATAGCTCCTGACCTTTACCATCGTAATAGATGACGGTCGGGGTGAAGTGTACCCGCTCACTACGGGCAAACGCCTTCTCTTTGGTAGCCTTACCTTGGAAATCTGTGACCTCACGTGCGCCATAAATATCCAGCAACACCGGGTAGAAGTGTGCCTTCATATAGGACTTTACACCTGGATCAGGTAGGGTCTGCTTGTGTAGTTGGTCACAGTAAGGGCATGCCTCCTGTTCATAGAAGACCATAAAGATCTTACCTTCATCGGCTGCCGTGGCGGCATCTTCCCCCATATCCAGGAAAGAATCCTGAAAAAAGGGCTCATTGACCAAAGCTTGTGCCGGTGTTGGGGTAAGCCACAATAAACCTAAGAGCAAAGTGGTAGTAAATAAGTATCTCATCATGTTCTCCCTGTGTTTTGCAGCCTACATATCCACAAAAAAGTGTGTGTATTTTCCCTGTTTTCACCTTTACAATGAAGCGAGATCTCTTTATTAATTTTTTTAAAGATTGATCAAAACGCTTTATCAGAAAGCGGTTCCCTCTCACGCATTATTTCACTCTGCGGGTTATCATGCACGCTTCAAATTTATTCAATCTACGCCGTTTTTCTGTTCAATGCGCCTCTCTTATGCTGTTGCTGATCTTGGGTTTGCCAGGTCACAGTCAGGCAGAAGCCAAGGCTGTACAGCTGATACTGTTTGTTCAACCGGCTTGCCCTTGGTGTGACAAGCTGGAAAAAGATCTTGCGGAAAATCCTGCGTTCGTGCGTTATTTAGACGCAACATTCACCCAGGAAACGGTGGATATTCGTAGCAAAGAGCCGCTGCCTGCCTTTAAACAACAAAGTGGAAAACAGATTGCCAAAGAACATCGGGTACGTATTACCCCAACCACCGTGTTGATCTATGGGGGAGAAACCATTGGGCGTATCCCTGGCTATATTGAACCCAAAGATTATCAATCAGTTATTCATCTGTTTTTACAAGAGGCTGGTCTAGAAGCTAAGGCTGGCGGATAAGCTTATTCTTAAGTGGTTGCCAAGGGGGGGGATGGATCGACCCATAATGGCACCCACGCTTTCTTTTCTTAAGGGGGTTGTTACATGAAACCATTTCAACATCTCTTACCCGTGGTTGCAGCACTATTGCTTACCTTGGGTAGCTTCGGTACGGCACAAGCCGAAGAGGGTATGGTCAAGCCAATGACCGATAAGGCTGGTGACCCGGTCATGGGTAAAAAGTTGGCCATGACCCGTTCCAAAGGTAACTGTATTGCCTGCCACTGGTTACCAGAGTCGACCTTTGCTGGTAATGCGGGTCCTAATTTGTTTGAGGCCATCCGTAACAATGACCGCACGGTTGCTTGGATTCGCCAGAAGATTGTCAATCCTAAGATTGATAACCCCGACACGGTCATGTTCACTTTTTATGACAACGCTGGCAAGACCAATATCCGTAAGGATTGGCGTGGCAAGCGGGTACTGGAAGCTCAAGAGGTCGAAGATATTATTGCCTATCTCCTGACCTTGCGTAAGTAAGCCAGAGACCCGAAAAAAACAATAAAACCACGGGCAAAGATTCGTGGTAGGAGATGCAGATATGTCTAAGTTTAATGATTCCACACTGACCCGCCGAGCGCTATTTACCGGTGCAGGTCGTGCAGGTGTGGCCGCTGCTGTGTTGGGTGGTTCAGCACTGACCAGCCAAGCAGCTATGGCGGATGGTCATGGCAAAGTGATGGCCAATATTAAAGAGCATATGGGTAGCTCAGCCTATGAAGAGAGTGCATCCATTAAGATCGATGCACCAATCATTGCTGAAAATGGTGCGATGGTGCCGGTTAAAATTACCATTGAGCACCCGATGGATGCAGATAACTATATCCAGACCATTGCTGTGTTTGTGGATAAAAACCCCACCCCTTTTGCGGGCCTGTATAACCTGACCCCAGCCAACGGCAAAGCGTTTGTCTCTGCTCGCTTGAAGATCGGTAAGACCTCTCAGGTGCGTGCCATCGCTAAAACCAATGGTGGTAAGATGATCGGTGCCTCTAAAGAGGTTAAGGTCACCATTGGTGGTTGCGGCGGCTGATCTCCACCCTTGATGTTTAAGTGATAGGTAAAGAGGTAAAAAACATGGCTGGAATTGGTAAAGCAAAAATCAAGGTGCCCCGTAAGATCAAAACCGGGGATGTGGTATTGGTTAAAGCGATGGTGCGCCATCCTATGGAGACCGGCAACCGTAAGAACAAAAAAACTGGGCAGAAAATCCCCGCCCATTATGTGGAAGATGTGACCGCTACCTTTAATGGTCAGCAGGTCTTTAGTGCAGTGTGGGGTGCGGCTATCTCTCGTGATCCCTTTGTCTCCTTTTATCTAAAGGTAGATGCGCCTGGTGATCTCACCATGACCTGGAAAGATAACAAGGGCGGTGTTTACACCAAGAGCGTCAAAGTTAAAGTGAAGTGAGGGGGATAGTGATGACTACATTTAAGAGTGTGGGGGCCGTTGGTAGTCTACTTGGGGCCATGCTGTTGGCAGGTTCTGCTTGGGCGATGGATATTGAGGGTTATGATCCTGAGATCGATCAAGGCCTGTACAAATACTCGGATAAATTCCGCGAAATGGCTGACTTTCCACCCACTGAAGGTGCCATTGAAGATGGCATGGTCTACTTCAACAAAATGCGTGGTGATAAGAGCTGTTCCACCTGCCATGGTGAAAATGGTGAGGCTCTGAAAGGGGTTGGGGCAACCTATCCTAAGTATGATGAGAAGATGGGTAAGCCTAAGCTTCTACAACACCAGATCAACACCTGCTTGACCGAGCAGATGGGCCAAAAGCCGCTGAAATGGGAAAAGCCTGAGCAGGTTCTACTGGTTACCTACATCAAAGCACTCTCCAACGGTATGCCGTTGAATGTTAAAACCGATGGCCCCGTGGCCAAGTTTGTGGAGATGGGTAAAAAAGCCTACCACCAGCGCATTGGTCACTTTGATGTGGCATGTGTTCACTGCCATGAAGTTGCCGCAGGTACCAACATCCGTGCTGAGTACATGTCGGCCCCCAACAATATCGGCATGAACGAGATGGAAAAGCTGGTGGCCGAGCTGCCCGAAGGTCCTGAGCGTGAGCGCCGTAACGCAGCGGGTGCCACCATTGGTTCTGGTTCTATTGACCACTGGCCTACCTACCGCTTGAAGTGGGGTAAGCCAGCCTCTATGCAGCGTCGTTTGCGTACCTGCAACAAAAATGTTCGCTCCCAGCCTAAGGGCTACGGGGATGACTACTATGTTAATTTGGAGCTCTACTTGGCTTCCCAGTCCAATGGGTTGCCTATGAACGTTCCAGGTTTCCGACCCTGATTGTTGGGGAATGATTTAGGCCGGTGGGGGGGTCCTCACCGGCTTTTAAGGATTAATACGGTCCACAGACTCTTTAAAGTTAGGGTCGATCCGCACACACCATGGGGGGTGGCGCTAGCGGACCAATGATGGAGTTTTTACCATGTTGATGCGCGGTTTCATGCAAGGTTTGGTGGTTTTAGCAGGTCTGATGACCTTAGGGACTGCCCAGGCCGATGAATCACCCCAAGTACACCCCAATATGCAGATGCCTGGCATGGCTATGCCGAACATGCAAATGCCAAATATGCAGATGCCGAACATGCAAATGCCAAACATGCAGATGCCTGGTATGCCCCCCATGCCCGGTGGTATGCCCATGCAGCAGCCTAAGTCCAAGGTACAAATTCCCATGGGCTATGGTTCACCTGCGGTTGAGGCCTCCCGTGCTTTACGCCAGTTTGATGAGGTGCCAGGGGTGATCCACCGGGGTCCTGTTTTGCAAATCCCTATGCCTAAGGAGTACAGCATGGATGATGTGGTCTTTGACCTGGAGTCCGGTTTGGCAGAGCACAATTTGAATATTGTCGCCAAACAGACCTTGGGTAAGGCCATTGCGGCACGTAGTGGTAAGCCCTTTCCGGCTTATGACATCTACCATATCTGTAACCTAACGGTCGGTGAGCAGATCATCCGTGATCAGCCAGCCTTTGGCGCCTTTTTGCCCTGTAAAGTGGTGCTCTATGAAGATCAGCAGACCGGGCAGATTTGGGCTGTAACCTATAAGCCTTCTTTTGCCATGGTCTACTTCCCTGATATGCCGCAAGACACCAAGGCCTCGGCCAACAAAATTGGTGACCATCTCTTTAATATCCTGTTTGGTATCGCCACCTCAGGTGAAGAATAACCATTTAGGCCAGGGCTGGTGCGCACCAGCCCTGGATCCTTTTTGGTCTGCTTTCTGTTCTGCTCGGTGGTGTTTTCTCCTGTAGGGCATGGTATGACACCGGCCAGTCTGTGCCTTGGGTCTTTGTCTTTTAGACCATTTCCCCTTGTTAATAGTGTCACGCAAGTCGAGCGCCTCGGTGGTTTGGGTTGTTTGTGGTATGCAAATACCGGTGCCTGCTAAAGCCTGCATGCTGAGTATGTGTGGTGCCTGCTCAATGCTTATTTCATGCTGGTGAGGGGGGTGAGTTCCCTGGGTGGACGGTCGGGCCATTTGGTCCCCGACCCTGTGATAT